>DATKLH010000270.1:0-3613 GCA_035542515.1 Casimicrobiaceae bacterium | reverse complement strand
TCCAGCCGCCGTACAGCCGTGAGCCGAGTGCGCCATACGCCATCGCAAGTCCGGCGGCGATGCCGATCAGGCTCAGGACCACATGGAACAGTGTGAACGAGGCTTCCGACATTCCCAGGATCATGCTGCGCTCCTTCGTTTAGCCGGCAACGAGAATCGGTGATCGCGCAATGCGGTCATCATCGCCCGACCGCTGCGGCGACATCGCCGATTGCGCGGTTTGGTTCATCGTGTGCGCGCATTCGATAGCTCTAAAGTCCGGCCGCGCGTGCTGCGTGAGCTAGGCGCGTGCGCGCCGTACTGCGCGCGACTCGCCCCCATGTTTGCCACGTGAATGCGACGGCCGTCGCGTGCCGTGTCGAGCCTGCCCGGGTTCGACACGGCTTGCCTCACGGTCGTCGCGATGTGCGCGCTCAGCCGCTCAGGCGTTCGCCACGAATGAACGCGAGCAGGTCGCGGTTGATCGCTTCGGGATGAACCGTGCACATGCCGTGGGGAAATCCAGCATACACCTTCAGCGTTGCGTTCTTCAGGAGCTTGACCGAAAGCAGCGCGGCGTCGGCGATTGGCACGATCTGGTCGTCATCGCCATGCATGACCAGCGTGGGCACGGTGATCGACTTGAGGTCGCTGGTGAAGTCGGTCTCGGAGAACGCCTTGATGCACTCGTAGTGCGCATTGGCCGCGCCCATCATGCCCTGGCGCCACCAGTTGTCGATCACGCCCTGCGAGACGTTGGCGCCGGTACGGTTGAAGCCGTAGAAGGGACCCGCTGCGACGTCACGGAAGAACTGCGAGCGATTGGCCACCAGCGCGGCACGGAAGCCATCGAAGACCTCGCTCGGCAGGCCGCCGGGGTTGCTCTGCGACTTGACCATGATCGGTGGAACGGCGCTGATCAGCACCGCCTTTGCGACCCGGTCGCGGCCGTGCCGGGCGACGTAGCGCGCGACTTCGCCGCCACCGGTGGAGTGCCCGACGTGGATTGCGTTGCGCAGGTCGAGCTGGGCTGCGAGCTCGGCGACATCGGCCGCGTAGGTGTCCATGTCGTGGCCGCCCGAGGTTTGCGAGGAGCGCCCATGCCCGCGACGGTCGTGCGCGATGACGCGATAACCGTGCGACAGGAAATACATCAGCTGCGCGTCCCAGTCGTCCGCCGACAACGGCCAGCCGTGATGGAACACGATCGGTTGACCGTTGCCCCAGTCCTTGTAATAGATGTGCGTGCCGTCCTTGGTCGTGACCATGCCCATGACTGAATCTCCGGAAGGATTGAAGGGTCGAGACGCGCTTGCTTCGTGGCCGCGGTGGCGCGTTGCAAATCGTGTCGCTCGAACCTTCCAGTCTTGACCCAGCCGGCTTCCGATCCGTGTCGGAATGCGGTCACTTGTGTTTCAGTCGACACAAAGAGCATGCGCGCCCGCATGACGCGACGTCGACGGTGCGCTCATTCCTGCACCGGTCGCTGACGGCGCCGGACCGAGCGACCGCGTCGCCGGTCCTCGCGATCGGGGTGACGTGCGCGCGACGACGGCGTGTCGCCCGATCGCGGGCCATGCAGAATGCGATCCAGCGTCGCGGCGAGCTGATGCGCTGCCAGCGGCTTGCGCAACACTTCGCTTGCGCCGGCGTCGCGTGCCCTGCGCACGACCACCGCGCTCAGGTAGCCGCTCACGAGCACGATCGGAATCGACGGACGCTCCGCGCGCATGCGTGCGATGAGCTCGGAGCCGGACTTGCCCGGCATGCTCTCGTCGGTGACCACGGCGTCGTACGCGTCGGGGTCGGCGAGAAACGCGTCGAGGGCTGCGGCACTGGAAGTGAAGCCCCTGGTCGTGTAGCCGAGCCGACTGAGTGTCTCGCTGGTGAGCCGAACCAGGGCTTCCTCGTCGTCGATCACGAGTATGCGTTCGCGTCCGCCGCGCTGGTCCTTCGATACCTGCCGCCGGCCGCGGCTGCGATCGACCTCGATGTCACCGCTGCGCGGCAGGTACACGGTGAACGCGCTCCCCTTGTCGAGCTCGGTCGCGACATCGATCACGCCGCCGAGGCCCATGACGATGCCGTGCACCAGCGAAAGTCCCAATCCGGTCCCGACGCCGACCTCCTTGGTCGTGAAAAACGGATCGAAGATCTGCTCGAGGATGCCCGGCGCGATGCCGGTACCGCTGTCTTCGACCTTCAGCACCACGTAGTCGCGCGGCGCGAGCGTGCCGGTGCTGACCACCCGCAGTGCGTCGATGGTTTCCAGATCGAGCGAGACCTGCAGCGTGCCGCCCGAAGGCATCGCCTGGACCGCGTTGGTCACCAGGTTCATCAGCACCTGGTGGATCTGCGTCGCATCCCCCATGACGGCGGCCCGGCCGGCGTTCATGCGAGTCCGCACCTCGATGGCCGGCGGGACGTTGGCGGAGAACAACTCCAATGTTTCTCGCACCACTTCGTCGACGTGCACCGCGACGCGCTCGCCCACGCCGCTGCGACTGAACGCGAGGATGCGGTCGACCAGGGCGCGGCCGCGCTCGCCCGCGACCATGATGCTCTCCAGGTCGCGCCGCAGCCGGCTGCCGCCCGGCACGTTGCGCAGCGCCATTTCGCCGTAGCCCAGGATCGCGCCGAGCAGGTTGTTGAAGTCGTGCGCGATGCCTCCGGCGAGCGTGCCCATCGCTTCCAGGCGCTGGGCTTGTCGCAACTGGCTCTCCATCCGTTGCAGCTCCTGCTCGGCGACATGTCGATCGGTGACATCGAGCACGAAGCCGACCAGGCGCGTGGGCTTGCGCTCGGCGTCGAAGAAGATGCGTCCCTTCGCCTGCAGCCAGCGGATCGACCCGTCCGGATGCACGACGCGATACTCCGCTGCGACATCGCCCGACGCGAGCGCTTCGTTGATCGCCCCGCGAATCGCAGGCCAGTCCTCGGCATGAACCAGCCGCTTCCAGGCCTCGTAGCTGCCGTCGTACGATCCGGCTGCGATGCCGTGCATGGCTTCGAGGTCGGGTGACCAGCGACTCTCGCCCGGTGGCGCGCCGATGCGCCATTCGAACGCCACCGCGCGTGCGGCCTTCTGCGCGAGATCGAGCATCTCCTGGCGTGCGCGCAAGTCCTCGTCGACCTGCTTGCGCGCGGTGATGTCGGTGACCGAGCCGGCCCAGCGGACCGGTTTGCCGGCCTCGTCGCGCGAGCAGCGCCCGGTCATGTGGATCCATCGCGTCGCGCCGCCGAGCGCGATGCGGATGTCCACGTCGAGGCGCGGGGTCCGGCCGGCGAAATGTTCTTCCACCGCCGCTTCGTATCGCTCGCGCTCGCCGGGGCAGAACGGAAAGTGCTCGAGCGCATCTTGCCGGTCGGCGAAGACCGTGTCGGGTGGCAGGCCCCAGATCTCGAGCAGCAGCGGCGAGACGTACATCTCGTCGGTGGGAATGTTCCAGTGCCAATGGCCGTCGCCCGTGGCTTCCATCGCGAGCGCGTAGCGGCTCTCCGAAAGCCGCAGCGCTTCCTCCGCGCACTTGCGCTCGGTGATGTCCGCCACCGAGCCGGTCCAACGGACCGGCGTTCCGGCCTTGTCGCGCGACAAGAGCCCGGTGAGATGGATCCAGCGCGTCTGCCCGTGCAG
>DATKLH010000269.1:0-7914 GCA_035542515.1 Casimicrobiaceae bacterium | reverse complement strand
CGAGGCCGCGATGATCGGCATCGGTGTCGGTGCAGCCGCACAGGGCCTGCGACCGTTGGTGAGCATCACCTACATGGATTTCCTCATGCTCGGCCTCGATCCGCTGGTCAACTTCGCGGCCAAGGCGCGCTTCAAGACCGGAGGACAACTGACTGTGCCGCTGGTCGTGAAGACCACAGCGGGCGCCAAGGGTCAGGGTGTCGCGCACTCGCAATGCATCGAGTCGTGGTTGATGGGCGTGCCGGGCCTCAAGGTCGTCGCGCCGTCGACACCGGCCGACGCGTACGGCCTGCTCAAGTCCGCGCTGCGCGATCACGGACCCGTGGTGTTCGTCGATCACAAGCGACTGTTCCCCCTCCCGGGTGAAGTACCGCACGAGGAGCACGCCATACCGTTCGGCGCCGCCGTGGTGCGTCGTCGCGGCGATCACGTGACGATCGCGACGCACTCGTACATGTGTCGCGTCGCCGACGAGGCAGCGGACCTGCTCGCGCCCTCGGGGATCAGCTGCGAGATCGTCGATCTGCGCTCGCTTGCGCCGCTCGATGTCGCGACGCTATGTCGGTCGGCAGCGCGCACGCGCGCGCTCGTCACGCTGGAGGAGGGACAGTTGAGCTGCGGAGTGGGCGCCGAGGTGTCATGCCGTGTGCGCAACGAGATCGACCTGCGTCGCGCTGCGCGCATCGGCCCCGCGCCGACACCGGTATCCTCCAATCCGGTTCTCGAGGCGGCCTGCCTGCCCGACGCGCAACGCGTCGCCGCGACCGTGCGCAAGCTGTTGCTATCCTGATCCCAACGTCTCACTTTGCGGCTTCGACATGATCTATCAGTTGCTGGTGCCCGGACCCATCGAGGACGTCGAGGAACTGCGCGTGCTGCAATGGCACGGCGAGGTGGGCCACTTCTTTCATCCCGGCGACATGATCGTGGAGCTGGAAACGCACAAGGCCGTCGTCGAAGTGCGCGCTGCGCGCGACGGGATCCTGCGCGAGATCGTGTGTCGGGCGGGCGATTGGGAGCGCGTGGGCAAGCCGCTCGCGCTTTTCAGCGACGACGCCGACGAGCCGCTCGTGCAGGCGAGCGGAGCGCTCGACCCGCTCGCGGTCCGCTTCGAGGTCACGTGAGGCGCAACTGCGCGAAGCCGCGAACGTTGCGCGCACCCAACTGGCGCAGGAGCTCGCGACGAATCTCGTCCTGCAGCATCGCGCTGCCGTGTATGCCGTCGGGTACGTGGCGCTGCGTGCCGAGGTCCGCGGCGATCGCGTCGACGTCGACGATCGCGACATTGCGATCGCGCGCGAGATCGTAAAGCATCAGGTTGAGCTCGCGAGCCCGAACGCTGCCCAGTGTCCGCGCGAGTGGTCGATCGAACGCGGCGTAGGAGTGGATCGTCTCGCTGCTTGCCGTCGAAGTCACGTTGAGAATGAAGAATTGCGTCGGCGAGCGCTCGCGCACGGCGTCGATCAATGCGTGATAGTCGCGGCGGATGTCTTCGGGCGTCCGCCGGACCTGTTCGAAGTCGGTGTGCAGCCAGCTCTGGACCGCGCGCCCGGCCTCGATGATGCGGAATGGATGGCATTGCAAGGCGTAGCCGAGGCGCCGGTGGCGGAACACGAACACGCCTTCCGCGTTCAGCGATAGCAGTACGGCGGCAGGCGCATCGACCTGACGCAGTCCCGTCGATGTGAGCACGTCCTGTCGATCGGTGATCGGCGATCGCAGGAGCGACGCCATGAGCGCGCCGGCGAACATCCAGTCGATCGGTCGCGGCGGGAACTTGCCCGACGCGAACGACCGCGAGAAGTCGGCGGCGATGTCCTGCGCGGCTTGCGGACTGCGACCGAGCTGCTCGGTCGCGACTGCCGCGCAGTGCACCAACGCGTCGTCGGGCACATAGGCGACGTGCACGGCGCCCTGGACCGCCTCGAACATTTCCAGGAACGCTCCACGGTCGCCGCGTACCACGCCCACCTGGTCGCAAATACCCAGGCACAGCAGCGCGCCGAACGTTTCGTCGCCCTCGCTCCACCATGCGCGGCTGCGATCGTGCCACCCGGTGAGCAAGCCGGAGCGCACTTCCGCGAGCCCGACCATGCGGCGACCTGCGAGCATCAGGCGGCGCGCGGCAACACTATCGCGTGCATCGACCTGCGTCGGCTGTTCGTCGGACGCGGGTTCGACGGAGGCGATGACGTCTTCGCCGTTCCAGCGTTGAAAATGATGCTGCTGATCGAGCCAGCCTCCGGGCGAGCTGTCGGAGGCGCGTGTCAGCACGCCGGCGATCGGCGTCGCGAAAGCGACTTGCAGGTCGCGCTCGTCGGCGAACGGAACCGCGCGAAGCGATCGTGCGCCGGTCGGGCGCAGGCCGATGTTGCAATACGCCACGACTTCGCCGGCGCGACAGTGCTGGCCATCCTCGCGCAGCCATCGCAGCCCCGAGCGCTGGACGTCGAATCCTTCCGCGGCGAGCGGACCGATGTGCAGCGCCAGGGGCGTCACGAAGCGTCCTGCGCGAAGCGTTCCGCGTCGGCGAGGATCCCGGCGATGGTGACGCGCACCTCGCGCGTTGGAGGGCGGTCGAGCGGTTCGGTCTCTTCCGTGCTCAGAAGCGCGAGGAGCGTGCCGGCGGGCACCTCGTCGGTGCGCGCCACGTCGACGCGGCGCAGCCATGCGCGCTCGCGCAGCACGATGCGGTAGAGCGATATCGGCGGACAATCGTGCGCCGCTACGGCGCTCAGGTCCACGGCGACGTCGAGCAGCTTTGCGCCCGCTGGCAGCGCACTCCCGGGCGAGGCGTGGATCTTTTCGATGACGGCGCAGGTCATCAGCTCGTTGATGGTGGGCAACGTCAAGGTCAGCAGCAAATCCGCGCGCTCCTGTCGAAACGGTTACGAACCGGCGTGGCTCGCCGCCATCGCCGATGCGCGGAGGCTATCATGCAGCGATGAAAAACATGAAGCCACCGCTGCTGCGCCACGACTCTGCGCGGCGGAGCTTCGATCAGGCGCGCATCCTCGATCACCTGGCGCTGTGCGGCTTCGCCCGTGCGGTGCGTTGCGACGACGGCGCAACAGCGCGTGACCAGTGCGCGATCGCCCTCGAACGCTGGGTCGCGCTTGGCTTGCCGTTCGCCGTGGCCGCCGATGGGGGACGCCTTTTCGATCCCGCGGAGGTCGTCAATTTTCTCAAGTGGGCCGGAGCGTGTCGCGACGATCCGTTCTGGGAAAGCCGCTTCGTCGCCAATGGCCGCGCCCTGGTGCGCAGCTTCCACGGCCGCGCCGAACCACGATCCGATGCGCCTGCACCTGCGCGACTCGCGCCGCGCCGATTCGACGTCACCGTGCAGCGCGAATTCGATCTCGCCTTCGCAGGCGCGCGCAATCCGGTGGTGCTGCGCATGCCCGCACCGCTGCAAGACGACGCGCTGGCGGATCTCACCATCGATTGTCGCGCGTGCTCCGATCTCGACGTCAAGCTCACTTCGGGACGCGGACGCGTGGACGCGTGCATCAACGGGCCGCGGCCGTCGAGGGTCGTGCTGGAGTTGAATAGCTCGTTCATTGCAAGGCCCACCACGGACGCAACGCGGATCGAGGCATTGTCAGCGCCGGACCGCGCACTCTATACGCGACCCTTCGAGGGACTCGTGCGTGTTACGCCCCGCATTCGTGCGCTCGCCAGCGAGTTGACGCGCGATGCGAGAGACGATCAGCAGGCGCTGCGCGCGTTCTGGAATTTCCTGATCGATGGCTCGGCGTTGGGCGTACTCGACTACGAGCAGCTCCACGGCGTGGAAGCGCTCGAGCACGTGGTGGACAGCGGCTGGTTCGATTGCCAGACCGGATCCGCGCTGCTGGTCGCGCTGTGTCGCGCGCACGCAATCCCGGCTCGCGTGGTCAGCGGCTTCCTGCTCTATCCCGACAGTCCTTCGTACCATTGGTGGGCCGAGGCGTGGCTCGACGATCGCGCCTGGATGCCGCTCGACGCGGTGTGCTGGGATCTTTCCGTCGCAGGTCGCGATGCGGCATGGCGCGATCTGTTCTTCGGTCGACTCGACTATCGAATGAAGTGCGAGCAGCTCCCGCGCGTCTTCAATCGCTCGCCCGGTATCGTGATGCCACAAGCGTTCAGGATTCTGGCGCGAGCCGATGGCCCTGCAACGGAGATCGGGTTGTACGCCTGCGAATCGGCGACGCCGGTCTATCTCGACCGCATCGAGGTGCGTCATCGCACCGAAGGTTCCGGCCGCGACGATTCCCCGCCCGAAGACGCCGATTCGAGAGTGAACGCGACGCCGTTGTAGCCTTGTACCGTGACCTTGCCCGCACCGAAGTCGAGCGCGGCGAGACCTTCGCGCAGCGCGGTCTCGCGTCGGAGCAGCAGCGACTTCGAAATGGCGAGCTCGCGTGCGAGCATCCCATGGTGCTCGTCACCCCACGTGTTGCCGCCGTGGCTGACGTAGACGTATAGATGCGGCGATCCGGCGAGCACGCGTAGACGATCGTCGCGCTGTAGCTGCACCGACAGCGCGGAATCCTCGCCGCGCGCCGCCTCGGTCCCGGTCTCCGGGTAGCGCGACGCGGAGTCTCTCCGCATCATCAGCGTGCCGGGCAGCCCCTTCATGCCGGTGGACCGCCAGTTGGTCCAGTAGAGCGTGCGCGTCGCAGGGAAGTATTGCAGCACGTCCTCGAGGCACAACGCCTCGCCGCCGGACGCAACCAGCGAGTCGAGCTGGCGCCCTACGCGCTCGGGATGGTGCAGATCGTCGTCGTCCCATTGGCACACGACCTCGGCGTCCGCCTCGCTGACGCTGACGTTGCGCAATGCGCCCAGCGAAAGCGCGGCGGCCGGTTGCACGATGCGGATATCGTCGCGTTGGAGCTGCGCGACCGATCGGCGAATCGCCGACTGGGTTTCCGAGCTCCCCTGGTCGAGCACGATCACCAGTTCGCGGCGCGCGTGCGTTTGCCGGCAATACGCGGCCAGGCTGCGCTTGAAATAATCGAATCGCTGTGGTACGGGTCGCGTGACGAGCAGGCAGCTGACCTTCACCGGTGAGCCTGGCGTTGTCGATGCGCGTGAAGCGGAAGCGGTTTGCATGCGGAGCGCGCTGCAGCGTCGGTCGGAGGCCGCTACGATGGTGGCGCAGCGATCATGGCGCAATCGTGGCCCGGACGGCAAGTTGCATTCCCGACTTGACCGGCCCTGGCGCTTCGACACGCGCGTTTCGTTGCGCGCGCGACGCATGGCGATGTGCGCAACCGGATCGGTAGGACTGGACATGTAGAATCAGGCGGTACGCTTCCCGGACAACCTGCATGCATCCACTCGCGCATCTTTTCGCCAACAACCGCGCCTGGTCCGAGCGCCTGCGCCGCAACGATCCGGAGTTCTTCGCACGATTGTCGCGCCAGCAGCAGCCGCGTTACCTCTGGATCGGCTGTGCCGACAGCCGGGTTCCCGCCAACGAGATCGTCGGCCTGCTGCCGGGCGAGCTGTTCGTCCACCGCAACGTCGCCAACGTGGTGGTGCATACCGATCTCAATTGCCTGTCGGTGATGCAATTCGCCGTCGACCTGCTGCGCGTGGAGCACATCATCGTGTGCGGACATTACGGTTGCAGCGGCGTTTCGGCGGCCC
Organism: Casimicrobiaceae bacterium; assembly: GCA_035542515.1. Classification (GTDB taxonomy): domain Bacteria; phylum Pseudomonadota; class Gammaproteobacteria; order Burkholderiales; family Casimicrobiaceae; genus VBCG01. The sequence goes on along the minus strand of DATKLH010000269.1, from coordinate 2,274 downwards.
TGGTCAATCAGCGCGTCGGCCTTGCCGACAACTGGCTGCGCCACGTGCAGGACGTGCAGCACAAGCACGCTGCGCGTTTGACGGGCGGCTCGGATCTCGCCCAGCGTGTCGATGCGTTGTGCGAGCTCAATGTCATCGAGCAGGTCGCCAACGTGTGCCAGACCACCATCGTGCGCGATGCGTGGGACCGCGGTCAGGTGCTGAGCGTGCATGGCTGGGTCTATGGCCTGAAGGACGGCCTGTTGCGCGACCTCGGTAGCACCGTCACGCGACACGACGAGGCGGCCGATGTTTACCGGTCCGCGCTCGCGGACCTCTGACTTGCCCGTATCCGTCGCGGCATTGCGCGGACACGCGTGCTGCGCTCGGTGACGCGGACCGAGCTTCGCTAGGTGACGTTGCGCAGGCGTGCCGGCGCCAGCGCCTCTGCGCTGATACCCTGCGCGACGACGTCATGGGGCATCGGCCCGCCGCGCGCGAGTGACGCAGCCACGCGTCCCAGCGCCGGCGAGGTCTTGATGCCGTAGCCGCCCTGGCCCACGAGCCAGAAGAACGCAGGGTCGTTGGTATCGAAACCCACGACCGGCGTGCGATCGCGAGCGAAGGTGCGCAGGCCCGCCCACGAGCGCTCGATGTGTCGCGCCGATAGATCCGCGGCGTGGCCGATGCGATCCATCGCGACGGCGATGTCGATTTCCTCGGGCTGCGCATCGCATGGCGGCGAGGGCGTCTGGTCGGCGGGCGACGCGAGGATGCGACCGGCATCGGGCTTGAAATAGAACGTCTCGCCGATGTCGATCACCGCCGGCCAGCGCGACACATCGACGCCGTGGCCCGGCGCGAAGGTCACCACCGTGCGACGCAACGGTGACAGTCCGATCGGCTCGATCCCCGCAAGCCCCGCAACGATGTCGCCCCACGCGCCGGCGGCATCGATGAGGATCGCAACGCCGAAGGTCCGCTCGCGCGTTCGGAGGGTCCATCCCGACCGTTCGCGGGCGATCGCAACCACTTCGGCATCGGTCTCGATCACCGCACCGCGCGAGCGCGCTCCGCGCAGGAATCCATCGTGCAGGCCATGCACGTCGATGTCCATCGCGTCGGGCTCGTGTATCGCCGCACGCACATAGCTTGGGCGCAGCACCGGCACCAGCGCGCGCGCCGCGTCTGCATCGATGACGCGTGCGCTCGCCACGCGCGGGGCGATGAGCGCCATGTCGTCCTCGACGTGTTGGAGTTGCTGGTCGCTCGCAATGAGCATCAGGCCGCGCGGAGTGAGCAGCGGATATTGCGCGAAGCCCGGCGGAGGCGCGGCGAGGAACGGCCGCGATGCACACGCCAGACCGCGAATGATCGCGTTGCCGTAGGTCTCGGTGAACAACGCCGCGGAACGCCCGGTGGCGTGATAGCCCACATGCGACTCGCGCTCGAGGACCAGCACCCGATGGGTCGCGGCCAGCTCGAATGCCACCGACGCACCGGCAATCCCGGCGCCGACAATCCCAAAATCGAAGGAATCGCGTTGCGTCACCGCGCGCGCTCCATGGAACCGGGGATCGACATGTCACGAAGGCGTCGCACGCGACGGGGAAGCCCGGTAACGATGCGATCTTGCGTCACCGGTCGGAGACGGACGGCGCGGCCCGCGGTTTGCGGTTGTGCGCGATAAGCGACAATTTGCAGCGAAAGGGGTCGCGGGCTAACATCTACGACTGTCCGCAATGGCAGTCCCGTGATGCTTCTTCGTTCATTTTCTCATTTTTGCCGATTCGCGCATTCATGCGCCCCATGGTGGTTGCAAGCATACGTGCTTGCACGCGCCGCGCGCCGCTGATCATGGTCGGCACGGGCAGCAGCACGGGAGCGGCCGAAGCGCAGCAGACGCCCGCCGGCTCCGGTGCGGTGGTCGTCACCGGCGTCATAGGCTCCGACACGCATATCGTCGGCAACCGCATCCTGTCGATGGCGCTGGAGAAAGCCGGCTACAAGGTGGTCGCGCTCGGTGCATTGACGCCGGCGGGCGAGTTCGTCAAGGCGGCGGTGGAAACCGCTGCCGACGCCATCCTCGTATCGTCGCTGTACGGGCAGGGCGAGCTCGATTGCCGCGGCTTTCGCGATCTGTGCGTCGAAGCGGGCCTCGATAAGATCCTGCTCTACGTCGGAGGCAACCTCGTCGTCGGCAAGCAATCCTGGCCGGAGGTGGAGCAGCGTTTCCTTGCGATGGGCTTCGATCGCGCAGCGGGCCCGGGAACGCGTATCGAGACGGTCCTGGAA
>DATKLH010000268.1:0-12240 GCA_035542515.1 Casimicrobiaceae bacterium | reverse complement strand
CCCCGTGAATGCGCCGACGAACGGGACGCGGGCCTCGGTGAAGATCGGCTTGGACGCCTCCGAGGTCGGCGTGCCGACGTAGCCGAGCAGCGCGAACACGCCTTCCTCCTGGATCAGCTTGCGCGTGTTGGCCGCCGCACGCGTCGCCTCGTAGCCGTCGTCGAGCGACTTGAGCACCAGCGCGCGGCCGTTCACGCCGCCGTTCTTGTTGACGACGTCGAAATAGGACTGGATGCCCTTGCGCATGTCGAGCCCGAGCTCGCTCGCGGGACCGGTGAACGCGGCCGATTGGCCCACGATGATGGTGTTGCCACTGACGCCGGTTTCAGCGGTCGCCTGAACAGCGGTAAAGGCGAGCAGCATGGCGGCGAGCCACGCAAGCCCTGATCTGGAACCCATGTTCTCTCCCCCCGGGGACGGGTCTTGTGGACGGGCGAAAGCAACATCCAAGCCGCCACAGGTTATCGGCGTAACGCTTTGATTATAGAAGATCTAAGCTGTTGGGCAACTGCCTCGGGTGCCGTACCGCGAAGGCTGTACGCCACTAAAGTGACGTCAGGCAGCCACGCGCGGCGCTGCGTGCGCCCCTGGGGCGGGTTGGAATTGTCCGAATGCGCGAAGGCTCAGCGGGGCGTCTCTCCACGCCGCCAGCACGCACGCGCGTGCCTATCGTTTTGACCATCCCTTGGAGCGCACAGGCAAGGGACTATCATTGACGCTTCACAAGCGCACAGCGCTTCAACGGCACTCGTTAGGGGGAACATCATGGGTCACGCCGAATTCAAGCTGGGCACGCAGGCTGCGGCCACAGCGGCCTCGCTGGACGAATACTGGATGCCGTTCACGCCCAATCGCGAGTTCAAGGGCGATCCGAAGATCATCGTGCGCGGCGAAGGCGTCTGGGTATGGAGCGAGCGCGGCGACAAGATCATCGACGCCTCGTCGGGCTTGTTCTGCGTCAACGCGGGCCACTGCCGCACCGAGATCGCCGACGCGGTCTCGGCGCAGCTGCGCGAGCTCGACTTCTGCGCGCCATTCCTGCGCGCGCATCCCAAGCAGTTCGAGCTCGCGGCGCGCCTGGCGCGACTGACACCCGGCGACCTGAATCGCATCTTCTTCGTCAACTCCGGCTCCGAGTCGGTCGACAGCGCGATGAAGGTTGCGCTCGCGTACTGGCAGGCCAAGGGCCAGGGCGGACGCACGATGTTCGTGTCGCGCGAGCGGGCCTATCACGGCGTGAATTTCGGCGGCGTCGCGCTATCGGGCATCGTCAACAATCGTCGACGTTTCGGGCCAGGTGTCGCCGGTGTGGCGCATATGCGCCACACGCACCTCAAGGAGAACTTCTTCAAGCGCGGCGAAGGCGACGTGGGTGCGGAACTGGCCGACGATCTCCAGCGCATCGTCAATCTCTACGGGGCGGAGAACATCGCCGCATGCTTCATCGAGCCGATCGCCGGATCGACGGGTGTTCTGGTGCCGCCGAAGGGTTACCTCAAGCGCATTCGCGACATCTGCGACCAGCATGGCATCCTGCTGGTGTTCGACGAGGTCATTTGCGGGTTCGGTCGCACCGGCCAGGCGTTCGGGGCGCAAAGCCTCGGCGTCACGCCCGACATCATGACCATGGCGAAGGGACTCACCAACGGTGCGCAGCCGATGGGTGCGGTGGCGGTGTCGAAGCGCATCCACGACACGATCATGACCGCGGCGCAGGAAGGCGCGATCGAGCTCTTCCACGGCTACACGTACTCGGGACACCCGGCTGCGTGCGCCGCTGCCCTTGCGACGCTCGATATCTACGAACGCGAAGGATTGTTCCAACGCGCGCGCGAGCTGTCGCCCTATTTCCTCGACATGCTGTTCAGCCTGAAGGACGCCGGGCCGCTTGCGGACATCCGCGGCTACGGAATGCTCGGGGCGCTTGAAGTCGCCTCCGACGGCGTTCCGGGACGTCGTGGACACGTGTTCCAGAAGAAGCTGTTCGACAACGGGCTCAACCTGAAGACCACCGGCGATGGCGCCATCGTGGCGCCGCCGCTCATCGCAACGCGGGAGCACGTCGACCTCATCGGCGACATCCTGCGCAAGACGCTGATGGAACTGTAACGCCGCGCGCGGGAACGTGCGCAGCGCGGTCGGATCAACGTGCATCCGCAGGCGATCCCTCTTCGCAACACGTGACGATGGGAGATGACGATCGCCCATCGCCCCATCGCCCCATCGCCCACCTGGAGGCTTTCATGAAACGCCTGCTTTTCGCCGTCGCCCTCAGCAGCTTCGCCGTCGCATCCGCCTTCGCCCAGCAGAAGGAGGTGACCATCGGCTACCAGGACATGCTCGATCCGTATCGCATCGCGCAGGACAGCAAGGAGATCGAAAAGGCCACTGGCTACAAGATCAACTGGAAGCAGTTCGGCGGCGGCGGCGAGGTCATCAAGGCGATGTCGTCGGGTGCGGTCGAGCTCGGTGAAGTCGGCTCCGCCGGCATTGCGGCAGCCGTGTCGCGCGGCGAGCCCTACCAGTTGTTCTGGATCCTCGAAGACATCGGCGACGCCGAAGCGCTGGTGGTGAAGAATGGCTCCGGCATCAATACCGTCGCCGATCTCAAGGGCAAGAAGATCGCGATGCCGTTCAACTCGACCACGCACTTCCATACGATGGTCGCGCTCGAACAGGCGAAGGTGAACCCGGCCGACGTGCAGATCCTCAACATGCGTCCGCCGGAAGTGCGCGCGGCCTGGCAGCGCGGCGACATCCAGGCGACCTACATCTGGGACCCCGTGCTCTCGGAAGTGAAGAAGGACGGCAAGGTCATCATGACCTCCGGCAAGCTCTCCGCGCAAACCGGCAAGGCCACCTTCGACGGCTACATCGTCAACAAGGATTGGGCGGCGAAGAATCGCGACTTCATGGTCAAGTTCGTCAAGATCCTCGCCGCGTCGGACGAGAAGTACCGCGCGAACAAGGCCAAATGGACGGCGGACTCCCCCGAAGTGAAGGCGGTCGCGAAGTGGTCCGGCGCCAAACCCGAGGATGTCCCCGCCGGCATGGCACTCTACGGATTCCCCACGCTCGCCGAGCAGAACAGCAAATGGCTGGGCGGCGGCAAGAACAGCGTTGCGGCCAAGGCGCTAAGCGCGACGGCGCAGTTCCAGCTTGCGCAAAAGCAGATCGAGAAGACGCTGCCCGATTACTCGGTCGCCGTGACGCCGGAGTACGTCCAGGCGGCGATGAAATGACGGATGAACCGGATTTCGGGCGGCTGTGTCGCCCGAAATCCGAGTGTGAATCCGTCATCCCGGCGAAGGCCGGGATCCAGCGACGTTCATTGCCGTCATCCCGGCGAAGGCCGGGATCCAGCGACATTCATGCGGCGTCATCCCGCCCAAGGCCGGGATCCAGCGACGTTCATTTGGCGTCATCCCGGCGTGCGCCGGGACGACCGGTGCTGACATGAAACCTTCCGCACGCGTCTCCACGCCATGAGCAAGCTCGAAATCCACGACCTCGGCGTGACCTACGTCAGCCACGACGGGCACCAAACGCATGCGCTCGAAGGCGTCGACCTCGCGATGGATCCGGGCGATTTCGTGGTCGCGCTCGGTGCATCGGGGTGCGGCAAGACCACGCTGCTTTCCTGCATTGCCGGCTTCATTCAACCCTCGTCGGGCACGATCCTTCTCGACGGCACACCGGTGATGGCACCAGGCGCCGATCGTGGCGTGGTGTTCCAGAAACACGCGCTGATGCCGTGGCTCAACGTGCGCAAGAACGTCGAATTCGGCCTGCGCATGCGCGGCGTCGCGAAGGCCGAGCGCGAGCGCATTGCGTTGGACAAGCTTCGCCTGGTCGGACTTGCCGACTTCGCCGCGCGTCCGGTCTACCAGATTTCCGGCGGCATGCAGCAGCGCGTCGGCCTGGCGCGCGCGCTGGCGAGCGACCCCGAGGTGATGCTGATGGACGAGCCGCTCGGCGCGCTCGATGCGCTCACGCGCGAGCAGATCCAGGAGCTGATCATCGACCTGTGGTGGCAGACGCACAAGATGTTCTTCTTCATCACCCACAGCGTCGAGGAAGCGTTGTTCCTCGCCACCGAGCTGATCGTGATGACCCCCTCGCCCGGCCGGATCGCGAAGCGCTACAAGCTCGACTTCGGCAAGCGCTTCATCGAGTGCCGCGACGCGCGCGCAGTCAAGTCGGCCGCCGATTTCATCGCGTTGCGCGAGGACGTCCTGCGGCTGATCCACAACGCGCCAGGCAACCTGCGCGCAGCGGCATAGAAGTTTCGATGAGCACGCTCCCCGCGCCGGCCAATCCGGCCACCGGCCCAACGACGACCCCGGCTGGGCCCGCCGCGCCCACCGCTCGCGCCAGACGGCTGGTCAAAGGCTACCGCCTGCCCGGTGAGGGATCGAGCACGGCGATCAGCATCGTGACGGTGATCGTGCTGATCCTGGTGTGGTGGATCGCCACGCACATGGGCTGGATACGCGACTTGTTCCTGCCCACGCCCGAGAGGATCTTCCGCAGCTTCGGCGATGCGTGGCGCGGCGACATCCAGGGCGGCAAGCCGCTGTCCGAGCACTTCTGGTGGAGCCTCTACCGCGTCTTCGCCGCGTTCGTGCTCGCGTGCGTGACCGCGGTGCCGGTGGGTATCGCGATGGGCGTGTCGCGCGTTGCGCGCGGCATCTTCGATCCGCCGATCGAGTTCTATCGACCGCTGCCGCCGCTCGCGTACCTGCCGCTCGTCGTGATCTGGTTCGGCATCGAGGAGACGGCGAAGATCGTGCTGATCTACCTCGCGTGCTTCGCGCCGCTCGCGATGGCTGCGCGCGCCGGCGTGCGCAGCGTGACCATCGAGCAGATCAACGCGGCGTACTCGATGGGCGCGTCGCGCTGGCAGGTCATCTTCCACGTGATCATCCCGGCGGCGCTGCCGGAGATCCTCACCGGCATGCGCATCGCCATTGGGTTCGGCTGGACCACGCTCGTCGCCGCGGAAATGGTTGCCGCGACGGCCGGACTGGGACAAATGGTGCTCAACGCATCGAACTTCCTGCGCACCGATGTGGTGATCATGGGCATCGTGGTAATCGGCGCGGTCGCGTATCTGTTCGACTTGCTCATGCGCTTCGTCGAAAAGACGCTGGTGCCCTGGAAGGGCCGGGTCTGATCGCTGCGCGATGCGCGCGGGGCACGCCGCTTGTCCCCGTCAGCGTGCGGTTCGTCGGGGTGCGCTGCACCTCGGTCCGATTCGGGTTGACAACCCCCTGCCGGATTGACACGCTGGCGCTCAATGGTCAACCGCGTCCACTTCCAGAAGCTGGTCGAGCGAGCGCGCGTGCTGCCGCCGCTCGCGGCCGGCGTCGTCTATCCGGTGGAGGCCGACGCCCTCCAAGCCGCGTTGTCCGGCGCGTTCGCCGGCTATCTCGCGCCGGTGCTGATCGGTCCCGAGATGCGCATTCGCGAGACGGCCAATCGCGCGGGGCTCGACATCTCGCGGCTTGCGCTCGTCGACACACCCGACGAGCCACGCAGCGCGGCCGCACGTGCCGCCGCGCTCGCGCGCGAAGGCCAGCTCGATGCCCTGATCAAGGGCAACCTGAGCAACGAGGAATTGCTCTCGCCGATCGCCGCGTCCGATTCGGGTTTGCGTGGCGAGACGCGCCTGTCGCATGCGACCTTCCTCGATCTTCCCGGATACTCGCGCGGGCTCGTCGTGGCGGACGCGCAACTCAACATCGCGCCCAACCTTGCGGCCAAGCGCGACATCGTGGTCAACACGCTGGCGCTCACCGCCGCGCTGGGGATGAGCGCGCCCAACGTGGCATTGCTCGCCGCACTCGATGGCCCGGCGCCCGCGTTTGCGTCGACGGCAGAGGCGGTCGCCCTCAAGTCGATGGCGGGGCAAGGGTTGTTCGGCAAGGTGGTGGTCGATGGACCGTTGACGCCTGATCTCGCGCTATCTCCCGAAGCCGCTCGCACGTCCGGGCGTCGATCGGAGATCGTGGGCAATGCCGACGTGCTGATCGCGCCGAGCATGGAAGCCGCCATCATGGTGTTGCGCACGCTCACCGGCATCACCGGCGGAATGGCGGCAGGCGTCGTACTCGGCGCCAAGGTCCCGGTCGTCGCATCGCGCCGCAGCGACAGCATCGAGGTGCGCATGGCCTCGTGCGTGCTCGCCATGCTGGTGGTCGCTGCAACTCGCGCCAAGGCGCATTCGGTCGCGCCGCAACAAGCTGGAACACAGGGCCCCGTCACGCGTCCGCGCGTCGCCGCGTAGCGCCTCGGGCCTCGCAACTCCCGCGCGGCATCGCGCCGCGCCCGCCTCAGCCGCGCACGATCAACACCGGGCACTCGGCGTGTCCGACCACCCGCTGTGAGGTGCTGCCCAGCAGCAGACGCTCCACCGTCCCGAGCCCGCGCCGGCCGACGACGATGAGATCGGCGCTGGCCTCGCGAGCGACTTGCAGGATGCCTTCGTGGGCCACGCCGGTGACGACCTTGCCGCTCGCCTCGATTCCGGCCGCGGTCAATGCCTGTACCGCGCGCTGCACGTTGGCTTCGGCCAGCGCCTGGTCATCGCCCGGGTGCACGCGCACCGACACCACGGTGACGGGCAATTTGCAACGCTGCGCCATCCACAAGGCTGCGGCGACTGCGCGATCGCCATGCGGCGAGCCATCGGTGGCCGCGACGATCCGACGTGACCACATCTGCGCGGCGCGGGCGACCACCAGCACGTCGCAAGGGGCGTGTCCGATAACCGCCTCCACCGTCGCACCGATCAGCACGCGCGCCACGAAGCCGCGACGACCGCGTCGGCGCAGGACGATCACGTCCGCAGCAAGCTCGCGCGCCGCGTCGACGATCTCGCGATACGGCTCCTCACCCGAGCGCACGATGCCGTTCACGGTGACACCGCGCTTGTGGGCCGTCTCGCCCAGCCTGTCCAGATGCGCGACCGCCTCCGCTTCGGCCTTCTGGACGAGCTGAGGCGCAACCACCTCGAACTCGGGATTGCTCACCACGACGTGCACGGCGGCCAGCTCGATGTTGCACCCCGCCGCGAAATCGATCGCCACACGCTCGCTGCCGACATCGAAGTCGGTGCCCTGCGTGGCGAGCAGCGCCCGTCGATACGGGGTCGACATGGAAGGGCTCAGTGCGTTCCGAACAGGTTGGATGCCGCGACGATCAGCACGACGATCTGCGCAACCACGATGTAGGCCGCAAGCCGGTCGCGATCGCGGAGATAAAGCGGCAACACGCCAAGACAGCATACGCCAGCGAGCGTGCCCATCACCGCAATGGGCAGCAGGTTGAGGATGTCGCCCTTGTCGAGCAACGCCAGCCATTGCCAGCCCGTCGGCGTATGCGTTGCGCGCACGAACTCGTGGACCGGCAAGCTCCAATAGCTGGGCAGCTCGGATAGCGGCACGAGCGGCGGCAGCACGCCGGAGACATAGAGCGCGAACGACACCACCAGCGCGAGCAGCGCGATACGCACGCCGATCTCGAGCACGCGCGCAAAGCGGAGCTCTTCCCTGGATGCGTAGCGATTCGGCTCATCCATGGCTTGCGTTGACCTCATGTCCAAATCCCCAGTCCCTTGAGCAAGGCTCGCGCTCCCGCAACCAGCAGCAGCGCGATCACCATTCGCCGCACGACGATGGCACGCACGATCGACAGCAAGCGTGCGCCTACCATCGCGCCGAGCATCATGCCGACCACCGAAGGCGCTATGACGAGCGGAAGCATCGCGCCCTGGTTGAGATAGACCCACGCGGCCGAGGATGTCATCGACAGCACGAGGCTGCTGCTGCCGGCGGCGACCTTGAGCGGAACACCCATCAGCAGATTCAGCGCCGGGACGTTGGCCCATCCTGCGCCGAGGCCGAACATGCCCGCGAGCACGCCGATGACCACGAACGCCGCAAGCGCCGCGGGCGTGCGATGGGTCTGCCATTCCACATCCTGACGGCGCGCGGTGTCGTGGAAGACACCGTGGATGCGCAACGCCTGCGACCAGGGATGCACGACCGCGACCTCGGGGAACTCGGACTTCTTCGCCATCCACATGAGCGCGACGATGCCGAGGATGAGCACGCCGAGCGTGAGTTGCACCAGGGCCGCCGGCAGCACGAGGCCGATCATGGCGCCGGCGATCTGGCTCGTGGACACGAGCACCGCGAGCGGCAGGGCCAGGCGCAGGTTGGCAAGTCCGATGCGCAGAAGTCCCGGACTTGCCGCGAGCGCGCTGGCAAGCGCGACCAGCAAGCCGCCGCCGCGCACGAAGTCGAGGTGGAACGGGAAGAAGCCGCCGACGATGGGCACGAATAACACGCCGCCGCCCACGCCCGCGGGCACCGCAACGATGCCGAGCGCGAAGCACACGACGAACAGCGCGATCGCCCACCCCCACCACGGCATCGTCGAGGTCGCCGATACGGCGGCGTGCGCCGGAAGCGTTGCGAACAACAGCAGCGCGCCCAGCGCGGTGCAGCGCGCACGCACGCTCAATGCGCGTGGCAACAGGGCACTCGAGCGGCGAACATCGAACAACAGCGAGAATACGGCGGAAGGCAACGGCTCATGCGGCGAATCGACAAACCGAGTGCCCTTCCCCGTACTCGCCGTGTTGTTCGTGGTCAAGAGGATCCTTCTTACGATCCCCATATCCTAGCAGCACGATCGACAGCATCCCGAAACTCACGCACATCGGCGCGACTCTCGCGGGCTCACTACGCTAGCGCGGACCATCGCGACAAACGCGGAGAACGCGATGCACACCGGGAGCGCCCCGAATGGATTGGCAGCACGCGCACACCCTTCCGTGCGCGTTCCGTATTCGCAGTCGTCAACCGGGCTTCGCGCTGCGCTCCGTGATTCGTGAGTCAAGCTCTGGCAACGAAAACGCCTTGCGCCTCAGGATTTGCGCACGCTCTTGACACGGAGGCTTGGCATCGCGGCAATCACCTTGGCACCCGCCACGCAATCGACGAAGTAGCGCTTGCGTCCGTTGATGTCCTCCTCGACGAGGCCGTGGATGTCGGTGTCGAAGCCCGGGAAGCGCTCGTTGAAGTCGCGCGCGAACTGCAGGTACTTCACGATCTCGCGATTGAAGCGCTCGCCCGGAATCAGCAGCGGGATGCCCGGCGGATACGGGGTCAGCAATACGCTGGTGACGCGCCCCTCCAGATCGTCGATCTCCACGCGCTCGATCTCGCGATGCGCCATGCGCGCGAACGCATCGGCGGGCTTCATCGCGGGCTCGAGGTTGCTCTGGTAGATCTCGGTGGTGAGGCGACCGACGTCGTTGGCGCGATAGATGCCGTGGATGCTGTCGCACAGGTCGCGCAGCCCGATCTTCTCGTAGCGCGGATGCGCCTGGACGAAGTCTGGCAATACACGCCATAGCGGCTGGTTCAGGTCGTAATCCGACTTGAACTGCTGCAGCGCTGTGAGCAGCGTGTTCCACCGGCCCTTGGTGATGCCGATGGTGAACATGATGAAGAACGAATAGAGCCCGGTCTTCTCCACGATCACGCCGTGCTCGGCGAGGTACTTGGTGACAATCGCAGCGGGAATGCCCTGCTCCGCGAAGTCGCCCTGCACGTCGAGCCCCGGCGTGAGCACCGTCGCCTTGATCGGGTCGAGCATGTTGAAGCCGGGGGCGAGATCGCCGAAGCCGTGCCACTTGTCCTCGGCGCGGATCATCCAGTCCTCGCGGTCGCCGATGCCTTCCTCGGCGAGACGATCGGGTCCCCACACCTTGAACCACCACGAGTCGCCGAACTCGTCGTCGACCTTGCGCATCGCGCGACGGAAGTCGAGCGCTTCCATGATCGATTCCTCGACCAGCGCGGTCCCGCCGGGCGGCTCCATCATCGCCGCCGCCACGTCGCAGCTCGCGATGATCGCGTACTGCGGCGAGGTCGACGTGTGCATGAGGTACGCCTCGTTGAAGCGGTGGCGATCGAGCTGGCGCGTGTCGCTGTACTGGACGAGGATCTGCGAAGCCTGCGACAGCCCCGCGAGCAGCTTGTGCGTCGACTGCGTCGAGAAGATCAGGGCGTCCTTGCTGCGCGGCCGGTCGCGTCCGATCGCATGCATGCCGCGGTAGAAATCGTGGAAGGTCGCGTGCGGCAGCCACGCCTCGTCGAAATGCAGCGTGTCGATCCTGGTCGACAGCATGTCCTTGATCGTGTCGACGTTGTAGAGCACGCCGTCGTAGGTGCTCTGCGTCATGGTCAGGATGCGCGGCTTGGTCTTGACGTTGCGCGCGAACGGATGCGCGCGGATCTTGCGCTCGATGTTCTCCCAGCGGAACTCCTCCATCGGGATCGGCCCGATGATGCCCATGTGATTGCGTCGCGGCATGAGGAAGACCGGAATCGCGCCGGTCATCGTGATCGCATGCAGCACCGACTTGTGACAGTTGCGATCGACGACCACGACGTCGCCCGGCGCCACCGTCGCGTGCCAGACCATCTTGTTGGAGGTCGACGTTCCGTTGGTGACGAAGAACAGCTCGTCGGTGTTGAAGATGCGAGCCGCGTTGCGCTCCGACGCCGCGACCGGCCCGGAGTGATCGAGCAGCTGCCCGAGCTCGTCCACCGAGTTGCACACGTCGGCGCGCAGCAGGTTCTCGCCGAAGAACTGGTGGAACATCTGTCCCACCGGGCTCTTGAGGAACGCGACACCACCGGAGTGCCCGGGGCAGTGCCACGAGTAGCTGCCGTCGTTCGCGTAATGCACCAGCGCACGGAAGAACGGCGGCGCCAGGGTATCGAGGTAAGCGCGCGCCTCGCGCAGGATGTAGCGCGCGACGAACTCCGGCGTGTCCTCGTTCATGTGGATGAAGCCGTTCAACTGCCGGAGGATGTCGTTGGGGATATGGCGCGAGGTGCGCGTCTCCCCGTGCAGGAACACCGGGATCTCCGAATTGCGGAAGCGGATCTCCTCGACGAACGCGCGCAGGTTGGCGAGCGCGGCGCGCGTCTCTTCGGGGGACCCCGCGCCGAACTCCTCGTCGTCGATCGACAGGATGAACGCGGAGGCACGCGACTGCTGCTGCGCGAAGCTCGACAGGTCGCCATAGCTGGTCACGCCCAGCACTTCCATGCCTTCTTCCTCGATCGCGCGGGCCAGCGCGCGGATGCCAAGGCCGCTCGCGTTCTCCGATCGATAGTCCTCGTCGATGATCACGACGGGAAAGCGGAATTTCATTGGGGGACTCCGTGTGCGCCGCGTTCACGACCGCGTGGCGCGAAAGACAATGGAAACGGGGTCGGTGGCACCCTTGTCGCAGATCGCATCGACTCGCGATCCACCGACCGGCTGCGCTTCCCGACCCCTCGAATGGGCCGCATTGTGCGCCATTCCGCCGCCGCAGTGCGAGCGGCTTTGACTGGCCGACCGCCGAAAGGTGCCTAAAGCGGGCCATATACGCAACACCCCGGCGCGTGAGGCCCCTCGGTCCGCCGCGCGCCGGGCCGGTTCGGCCGCGTTTAGCGGCCATTCGGCGCACGTGCCTCGTGGCCACAGGACACGCGTGCATACTTTGGCGCATCTCCGAGCCAGGCCGATCATGTACGCAGCACTGCTTTCGCGAATCGGGGCCCTCCAGGGTCGCTGGCACCAGTGGTGCGGACACAACCGCTGGTTTCCCTCCAGCAAGCGCGACGGCCTGCGTCGCCCGCTGTTCGAGCATTTCACATGGCGCTCGGCGGTCGGCAATACCGTGATCTTCGGCCTCATGACGCTGCTGATCGTGTTCAACACCCACGGCTCGACCCCGCGCGACATAGCGCGCGCCCTTCCGGTGTTCCCGCTCGTCGCGTGGCTCGTGTCGCTCTGGACCTTTGCCCTCGTCGGCGAGACCAGCAGCGACAAGGCCTCCCAACGCCACTTCCGCTTCGCCGCGATCGTCGGCCCTGTGCTGTCGCTGCTCGTGCAGCTCGTCATGCGGCAATTGTTCCAGGCCGCCGGCGTCGATCCGCCGGCGTCGGGATTCGCGTACCTCGTCGTCTGGTCAATCTTGCCGCTTGCTTTCATGTCGTGGCTGCATTACGACCATCTGCGCGGCGTGGCGGCGCGGCAGGCGCGCGAGCGCCTCGAGGCGGAACGCCAGGCGCGTGCGCTGAGCGAAGCGCGCATGCACGTGCTGCAGGCGCAGATCGAGCCGCATTTCCTGTTCAATGCGCTGTCGCATCTGGAGACGCTCATCGG
>DATKLH010000267.1:0-2520 GCA_035542515.1 Casimicrobiaceae bacterium | reverse complement strand
GGGAGCGCGCCGCCGCGATCCTCCCACCAGTCGGAGGACAGCTGCACGGTTCTCAGGCGCGCATGGCTGGCGCCGTTCGGATCGACCAGGCAGGTATCGAGCTTGTCGTCGGGCAGCGATGCCGGCGCTATCGCAGCGCCGATGCGCGCAAGCCCCAGCACGCACACCAGCATGCGATAACTGTCCGACAGGAGCGGTGCGACGATGCGTCCCGGACCGAGGCCCAGTTCGAGCGCGCGGGTCGCGCAAAGGTCGATGGCGCGATCGAGCTCGCGGTAGGAAACCGGCGTACCGTCGGTGCGGACCACCGCGAGGGTGTTGGCCGCGATACGGGCGTTGCGCCGGATCGGATCGGTGATGTTCATGACGCGGGGACGACGCAACCGGGGGCGCGTTGCCGCGACCGGCGTTCCGGGTCGCGCCAACGGCGGTCGCTTACGCTGCGATGAAACCGCGATTATAGGTCCATCGCTTCCCTTCACCGCACCACTTCGCGGAAAATCGCGCGCATGCACATTGCAGCGTCGCTCTCCGGCGTGTTCCCGGTGCTCGCCACGCCGTTCCTGCCCGACGGGTCGCCCGACGCGATAGGGCTCGATGCGATCGCCCGTTACGCCGTGGACGCCGGTGTAGATGGCGTCGTGTATCCGGGCGTGGCGAGCGAATACGAGACATTGAGCCTCGACGAGCGCGCCCGGTTGCTCGATATCGTCGCGCGAGCGCGCGGCTCGGCGGCGTTGATCGCAGGGGGATCGGCTCCGGATGCGGAAACCACGAGGGCCGTCATGCGTCAGGCGCAATCGTTGAGCGCGGCGGCACTGATGGTGCTCGCGCCACGGCAGGCCACCACAGCGGATGCGGTGATCGCGTTTTATCGCAGCATCGCCTCAGCCGGCAGCGTACCGATCATGCTGCAAAATGCGCCGCCACCCGCGGGGAGCGGATTGCCGATCGATACGGTCCTGCGCGTTGTGTCGGAGGTGCCGCAGATCGCTTACGTGAAGGAAGAGGCCATGCCCTCGGGCGCGCGGATCAGCGCATTGCTGCGCGGCGCTCCTGCGCATCTGCGCGGCGTGCTCGGTGGCGCGGGAGGTCGCTACATCACCGACGAGCTCGCGCGCGGCGCAGTGGGAACGATGCCGGCCGTCGAGCTTGCCGAGCTGCATGTGGCATTGTTCAACGCGCATCGCAGCGGAAATCGCAAGGCGGTCCGCCAATGGTTCAACCGCATGCTGCCGCTGCTCAACATGCAGGCCGTGTTCCGCATGGCGCTGACCAAGGAGGTGCTGCGTCGTCGCGGCATCGTCGAGCATGCGATCAAGCGCGCGGCCGGTCCCGAGCTCGACGCCGGTGATCATGCCGAGCTCGACGAGCTGCTCGGCGAGTTGGTCGACGTGCTCCATCCGCCTGTGATCCGTGGCGGCCCGCCATGAGCGTCGTCACGGTGGACGCGATCGACAGCATGATCGTGTCGATTCCACGCGAGGTGCCTTATCTGGGTCCACTGGGTCCGGGTGAGACCATCAACGCCAAGGGCTATTTCGTGCGTCGCGGCAATCGCACCGTGTACCCGTCCAGCGACATGTCCGTGATCGTGAAGGCGACCGCCAGCGACGGCACGATCGGCTGGGGCGAGACCTACGGCATCGCGGCGCCGCAGGCCGTGACCGCATTGATCGACGACCTGCTCGCGCCGTTTGTGATCGGTCGCGCCGCGCGCGATGTCGCGGCGATCTGGCAGGACCTCTACGACCTGCAACGCGTGCGCGGCGCCTCGGCCGGCTACTACGGCGATGCGCTGGCCGCCATCGACATCGCGTTGCATGACGTCGCAGCGCGAAGCGAAGGTGTGTCGCTGCGCGAATGGCTGGGAGGGGCGGGTGATGTGAATCGGCTTCCCGCCTACGTATCCGGATTGCCGAAGGCGACCTTGCGCGAACGCATCGACCTCGCGCGCGAATTCGTCGCGCGCGGCTTTCGCGCAGTGAAGTACGCCGCGCCGGTCGCATGGGACGGTGTTGTCGAAGAGATGCGAGCGCTGCGATCGGCGCTCGGCGAGGACGTCGACCTGATGGTCGACCTGCACTGGCGTCATTCAGCCAGCGAAGCGTTGGCGCTGATCGCGCAGCTCGCGCCGTTTCATCCGCGCTTTGTCGAGGCGCCGTGCGCGCCCGAGGACATCACGGGGCTTTCTACCGTCGCGGCGAGCTCACCTGTGGCGATCGCGGTGGGCGAGGAGTGGCACAACGTGTTCGAAGCGCGTTGGCGCCTCGAGCGGGCGCCGATCGCCGTGGTGCAACCCGAAATGGCTCACACGGGCGTGACGCAGTTTTGCGCGATCGGCAGGGCCGCAGCTCAGCACGGCGCCGTGACGGTGCCGCACGCGACCATCGGTGCGGGTATCTTTCTCGCGGCGAGCCTGCAGGCGAGCGCTGCGCTGGGGGGCGTTCCGTACCACGAATACCAACCTTCGATCTTCGACGCGAACCTGCGCCATGTGGAAACGACGATGCGCTGCGC
>DATKLH010000266.1:0-6320 GCA_035542515.1 Casimicrobiaceae bacterium | reverse complement strand
ACCTGCGCGCCAAAGTCATCGTCGAAGGCGGCAACCTCGGGCTCACGCAGCTCGGACGCGTCGAATACGCGCAGGCCGGCGGTCGAGTGAACACCGATGCGATCGACAACTCCGCCGGCGTGGACACCTCCGACCACGAAGTCAACATCAAGATCCTGCTCGCGCTGCCCATCGCCGACGGCGACCTCACGGAGAAGCAGCGCAACACGGTGCTCGCCGAGATGACCGACGAAGTCGCTGCGCTGGTGCTGCGCGACAACTACTTCCAGACCCAGTGCATCTCGGTGCGAAGCCGCATCGCCGCGCAGCTCCTCGATGCCCAACAGCGCTTCATCCAGTTCCTCGAGCGCAACGGCAGGCTCAATCGCGCGATCGAGTTCCTGCCGCCCGACACCGAGATCGCGGAGCGGCGTGCGGCCGGCCGCGGGCTGTACGCGCCGGAGCGCGCGGTGATGCTCGCCTACAGCAAGATGTGGTTGTTCGACGAGCTGATCACCTCCACGACACCCGACGATGCGTGGATTGCGACGGCGCTGGAGCGCTATTTCCCGAAGCTCCTGCGTGAACGCTTCAAGGCGTACATGCCGCGGCACGCGCTCAAGCGCGAGATCATCGCGACGCATGTGACCAACAGCATGGTGAACCGTGTCGGAAGCACTTTCGTGCATCGACTGTGCGAGAGCACGGGTGCGAAACCGCACGAAGTGGTTCGCGCGTACCTGCTCGCACGCGAGGTTTTCGGCTTCGTCACGTTGTGGCCGCAGATCGAGGCGCTCGACAATCGCGTCGACGACGCGGTACAGGCGCAGATGCTGATCGATACCGGCGAGGTGATCGATCGCGGGACCACGTGGTTCCTGCGCTCGCGACGGCTGGGCGACGACATGACGAGCACGATCGCCCACTTCGCACCGCGCGTTGCAACCGTCGCGTCGCGTCTTCCCGATCTCATCGATGCGGGTGACCGGGCGCAACTCGACGCGCGCGCAGCGGCGTACGCAGCGCGCAACGTGCCGATGGATCTCGCCTCGCGCGTCGCGGCGCTGCCAACGCTCTACTCGGTTCTCGATATCGTCGAGGTTGCGGGCTCCACGCAGCATGCGGTGGAAGTGGTGGCCGCGGTCCACTTCGACGTGTCGGCACGGCTCGAGATGCCGTGGCTGCGCTCGCGCATCGCCGCGCTCCCGGGCGACCAGCACTGGCAGGCGCTTGCGAAAGCGGCGATGCAGGACGACCTCTCGGCGCTCCAGCGCAGCGTCACCGCCGACGTCCTCGCGCAGGGCGATGCGACCACGCCCCCGGTTGCGCTGATGGAGGCGTGGCGGGCGCGCAACGCGCGGGCGCTGGAGCGGGCACGACACTTGCTCGATGAGCTCAAGGCTGCCCCCGCCACGGACGCTGCGATGCTGTCGGTCGCGTTGCGGGAGCTGCGGAATCTCGTCTAGCGGACGCTCGCCGCGGGTCGCTCGACACAGTGTCGGCCGCGGATCGCAGCGGCAACAAGACGCGCATCGAACAGGGAGAAAGCCCATGCGCCTCCTCGCTCTGGCTGCAGCCTTCACTGCCGCGGCATTGACTTGTGCCAGTGCGGAGGCGACCACTTCGTCGGTGGAAATCACCGACATGTGGTGGAACCCCAGCGAGTCCGGATGGGGAATGAACGTGGTCGCGCAGCGCGACATCGGCTTCGCCACCTTCTTCGTCTACGACCAGAACCAGAACCCGGTCTGGTACACCGCGCAGCTTTCGCGACAGCCCGGCGACATCTGGAGCGGCCCGCTTTACGCCACCAAGGCGCCGTGGTTCGGCGGCCCGTTTCCGCCCAACAGCGTCACCGTGCGACAGGCCGGGACGGCCACCTTCACGCTCGTCGACCTCAACGCGGCAACGCTGAGCTATTCCGTCGACAACACCACCGTGACCAAGTCGGTCCAGCGCCAGACCTGGATGAGCGAGGATTATTCGGGCGAGTACTCGGGCGGGTTCTCGATCCAGCTCACCGATTGCAATCCCAGCAGCTATGAAGGTCTCCAGGAGCTGGGCGGGCTGCTATCGGTGACGCAGACCGGTACCGACTTCCAGCTCGCGACCGTGTCCGCCGATGGCTCGTGCTCGTTCATCGGCACCTACTCGCAGACCGGGCGGATGGGGCGCGTCAAAGGCAACTACAACTGCGCGGACGACACCGAAGGCGCCTTCGATATCACCGAGCTCGCCCCGTCCTGGAATGGCTTCAACGCGTACATCACCGGCACCAACCAGTACTGCAAGTTCACGGGATTCATCGGCGGCATCCTGCGCGCGCAGTAGCGTCAAGGACCCTGCCGCGCCCGGCGCGGCATCGCCTGCAGCGTGAAGTTCCACGACAGCGCGCAGGCTCGACATCTCCGCGACAGCCCATGTCGGTTTTCGTCTGATAGCAGCCGCGGGCCGGTGACGGTATGTTGATGCGGTTCGCTCGACCCCGCAGGGCAGACCATGAACCCATCCCCGTATTCCGCCTATCCCGAGTTCGATCCCACGGTCGTCAATATCGACGATCCCTTCGAAGTGCGTCGGTGGTGCCAGCGATTCATCTGCACCGAGGCACAACTTCGCGCCGCGGTGCTGAGCGTCGGGCCGCAGCCTGACCGCGTGCGGGCGTACTTCGAGGGTTCGCAGTCGGTCGCGCTGCGCGCGTAAGTGGGATCGCCTGGCGAAGCCCCGCTCGATCCGCTTCGCTTCGAGGGTGCAAGATGGTTTCGCTCAACCCACGGACGGGCGCCGATTCGGGTACGACCCTCGTCACGACGCACTGCCCGGCGCATACATGGACGCGCAGCCGCTGCTGGTGCGGGGCGTGACCCGCCTCGCACGCTGTTCAACGTCCATCCGGGCCGCGTGCAAACAGCTGCAACACGTCGTGTCGGCACGTCGCGCGCTCGAGGCAAGCGAGCGCGAAGTCAAGAGCGCGTCCACAAGATGGACTACGGGATTGCCGAAAGCGAGCGACTCGTTGCAGCGTCTCTGCCCGATCAGGTCGCGTGCGCGATAGCGTCCGAATCTTTGGCGTGCGAAGCGCGCTGCGGTTACACTGGTCTTGCCAGTCGCTTGCGGAACAGAATCGGCGCGCGCCGACTCTGTTGGGGTATGCCACGCGCGGTACCCGTCGTCAGGACGACGACGCGATCCGCTCGATGATATAGACGGCGAGGATCCAGACCAGCAGGCTTAGCACGCAAGCGAGCAGCAGCCCGCGCGGAGCGTCGAGGTCCGTCCTCCGCGCGTCGGGTCGGGCGTGACGAAACAGATGCATCCCCTTACCTGCCTTTGCGAGGTGAGGCACGGTGGTCCGCAGGGAATTCAGAATGCCGCGGTTGGCGCGCCATTAAGCATTGCCCGCGCCAGTTTGTTAAAACATTGTTTTGTCGCGTCTAATTCGTAGACTTCAAACCCAAGTGTCAAGAAAAGCGACACCTCCTCCCAAGCGGTCGCCAAGTATTTGAAAGGCCGCGAAACCTTGGCGCGCCGGGTTTCCCGGCTCTGCGCTGGTCAATTCACCGCTGAAGCAGGTGCCGGCCTTTGGACCTCGAGCAACGAATTCGCCGCCTCGAAACGACGGCACGGATGCAGCAGGCGGTGCTCGCGTACGTCCTGTCCGCACTGCCACGCGAAGTGAGCGACCGCGTTCTATCGGGCGCCGACGCCGAGTTGTCGTTGATCGCCGAGGTCGCCACGGACGAGCGGGCAACGCCGTCGACCGTGTTCGAGATCCGTCACGCGGCGCGCCAGTTGCGCGAGATGGTGGCGAAGATTCGGGCTATGCGGGAAGTAGCCGGCGGCAACGGCTAAGTCGCCGGCACCGGCGGCTTGAAGCAAAGCGCCCTCGCTCCGAAAGGCACATTGCACGGATTGTTTTACGCAACCCGCAATCGGCCGGGCCGACGGCAACGGCTCCCGTCGCGTGTGGACGACCGGCACCAGCCGATGTCCTCAGTGCGCGCCTTTGCGAATCGCATTCGGGCGAACGCGTGCGGCGCGACGCTTCGACTCTCCAGGAATCTGCTCGTCGGCCTGGTCGAGCGCTTCCTGGCTCGCACCGAAGTTTTCGTACCAGAAGAGCAACTCGTTGGTCCGCCGCAGGTGCGCGCCGCTGCGGTTGCGCGGCGTCAGTGCATGAGTGTTGCGAGCCACGATGAATGTCCTGCGAAATAGGTGCGTGGGGATGGCTGGGATCTTGCCCCTCCCGCGACGCTCGCGACATCAGCGCGGGTTGGAAGCTTGCGTCAGACCGGTCCTACCCCACCGCCTGTGGTCCCACATCCACCGATCATTGTCGATACGGCTTACGGCAGGGTGCCATGATGGCCGGCCGGGGCGCTCAAGGTCTTGTTCTGGCATCATTGTTCCGTCGCTGGCGCGAGCCTTGCTGCTTGTGCCAGTTGCGCCGCGAGTATCGGTGCCCCGCCCTCGGTTCAGCCCCCGGATCCCGTGCCGACCGTCGACCCACGCCGCGCATTGCTCCGCAACGCTTCGCTGACACGAGCAGCGTGCGGCGTGGTGCTCCTCCGCGCGCTGTTCGCCGCAACCATCGGCTTGCTCGGTTCCGCGCCGGCGGAGAGCTTCGCCGACGCCTTTCCCAGTAAGCCGGTTCGACTGATCGTCGGCCATGCGCCCGGCGGTCGCGGCGACACGCTCGCGCGCATCATCGCGCCCAAGCTCGCGGAGTTGTGGGGACAGCCCGTTCTCATCGAAAACCGGGTCGGCGCTGCCGGCAACATCTCGGCGGCGTATGTGGCCAAGTCACCGCCCGATGGCCACACGCTGCTGATCTCGACGTCGACCAACCTCGCCTTTTCCGCGGTGCTGATCAAGGACCTGCCCTTCGATCCGCTGCGTGATTTCGCAATGATCGGGCGGGTCGCGAGCGTGCCGTCGGTGCTGGCCGTTTCCTCCCGACTTCCAGTGACCAGCGTGTCAGAGCTCGTCGCCTACGCGCGTGCTCACCCTGGTCGCCTGACGGGTGGGTCGAGCGGCACGGGCAGCTCCTCGGGCTTCGCGCTCGAGATGCTCAAATCCGCCGCCGGCATCGACATCCTTCAAGTTCCGTACGGCGGTCTCGCTCCTGCCGTGAACGGGCTGTTGTCAGGTCAGGTCGACGTGGTGTTCGCGGAATTCGGCATGGTGCGCGGACATGCCGATACCGGTGCCGTTCGAATCCTGGCCGCCGGCGGCAGTCGTCGATATTCCGTCGCGCCGGACCTACCGACTCTGCAGGAGCTTGGCTTGCCGGGCGTCGACGTCGACACATGGCTTGGCATCGTGGCGCCTGCGCGCACACCGCCGGAAGTGCGAGCGAAACTTGTCGACAGCATCGCGCAGATCGTTCGCATGCGCGACGTGCAAGAGCGGCTGTTGGACGTCGGTTTCGAACCCGTCGAGGACACCCCGGAGAGCTTCGCGCAAAGCGTGCGTGCCGACATCGAAAGGTATTCGGTGGTTGCGCGACGCATGGGTCTGCCTCGATAGATACCGCTGTCCTTGCGCGCGAGAGATTGTCTTCGACAGCCAGCGCTCCGGGCAAGCGATACAAGAGACAAGTGAACCGACACACTCGCACCGGTGCCGTGGTTCGCTCACGGGCACACCGTTTGCGCGATTGGCGCGGAGCCCAGGCGGCGACTCGTGTTGCGTTTGCAACGAGCCGTGGCGCAAAGTAGCGTGATCAGGTCGCGAGGCGGCGAAACCGTCGACGCGCGTCACGCTCTAATTGCGTAGATGTCCCATTCACCGAAGATCATAATCCACGGCGATCGCTATCCCCGTGCGATGCTCGCCGCGCTGCGCCGACTGTTGGCGTGTTCGCTCTGCGCGCTCACCATGAGCGCCAGCGCGGTATGGGCCCAAACCGGCGATGCGCTGCCGCGACCCTGTTCGGCAAACGCGGATGGCAGTTGTACGTATGCCGCCCAGCCGGTGGCGGTTCGCGTTCACGAGCTGACGGTCGAAGAGCGCACGCGAATTGCCACGCTGCAACGAGAAGCGACCGGCGCCAGGACCAATGAAGAGAAGCGTCAGGCGGCTGCTTTGCAGATCGCAGCGATTCGCAACGGAACGTATGCTCGCATGCGGCCCGACGATCGCGCTTCGGCCGATCGGCTGTGGCATGAAGTCGCAGTGAACGACGATGCTCCGGCGCGGCGCAGCTTGGTTCGACAGCTGAGCGCGTTGTTCGCCAGCTACGGATTTCAATCGCGACCCCAACAGAGCGTCGTCCCCGTTCCGCTGATCGCGAGTCCGGCGCCCATGAGCGCTCCACTTTCGCCCTACGCGAACATCGG
>DATKLH010000265.1:0-6355 GCA_035542515.1 Casimicrobiaceae bacterium | reverse complement strand
TCCGCACAAACAGCGCGCACTGTTTCGGTTGCTGCGTACCATCGTGGACCGGGACGCGCCGGAAAGGCACTCCTAGTTTCTGGTTCCTGGTTCTTGGTTGATGGCGTCCCTTGATGCAAAACGTCGAAACGCACCGCAATTGAATCTCCCGTGAGCACGTGGCCTCGCGGTCATTCCTGTGGCCACGAGTGGCCAGCAACGGCGCTTTGAGGATCATCGTCATGTCCACCGACTCCCTTCTCATCGGGCTCGTTTCCGTCTCCGACCGCGCTTCGAGCGGTGTCTATGAGGACAAAGGCCTGCCGGGACTGACCGAATGGTTCACCGCCGCGTTGAAGACGCCGTGGCGCATGGAGCAACGGCTGATCCCCGACGAACAGCCGCAGATCGAGGCCACGCTCATCGAACTGGTCGACGTCGCGCGATGTCATCTGGTGCTTACCACGGGCGGGACCGGTCCTGCTCCGCGTGACGTGACGCCCGAAGCCACGCTCGCCGTGGCGCACAAGGTGATGCCCGGTTTCGGGGAGCGCATGCGCCAGGTGAGCCTTCAGTACGTGCCCACGGCGATCCTGTCGCGGCAGGTCGGTGTCATTCGCGGCAACGCGCTGATCCTCAACCTGCCGGGCCAGCCCAAGGCGATCAAGGAAACGCTCGACGGCGTCTTTCCGGCGGTGCCCTACTGCATCGATCTCATCGGCGGTCCCTATGTCGAGACGCACGAGGACGTGTGCAAGGTGTTTCGACCGAAGTCGGCGATGAAGGCCGCAACTCAGAAATAGGAAACAGGAAATGGGGAAAGGCCAAAGCGGATCGCTGCGGATTGAAGGCTGACAGTGCGTCAAGCGCCGATGTGGCCTCTTCGGTATCGCGCGTCGCGAGTGGTCAGCGCTGCCTCGTCTCCGCAGCGTCCGTTATCGCTGCCATTCCACCGACGTCCTTGTGCGCCTCGATCGGTGCACTGAACGGCTAGAAGGGGTCATTGCGAGGCTACTCGTGACGCCGAAAAGTCCATTGAGCATTTGACGCGGCATCCGCGCCAGCCCGACGTTCCCGTTTCCTATTGGTATTTCCATATCCTGGCCCGCACCCTCGCATGCAAACGCCCTTCCCCAATCAGCCGCCGCCGTTCGAAGGCTGCAACCCGTTCGACGTCGACTGCGCGTTGCGCGAGGCCGTCGAGCGAACCGATCCCGCTGCAACCAGCACGCTGCGCGAATGGGGTGCGGTGCTGGGCAGCGCGGACACCCATGCGCTCGCCGCCGAGGCCAATCGCAACGCGCCGATACTGCGCACCTACGACCGGAGCGGCGAGCGCATCGACGAGGTGCAATTCCATCCGGCGTGGCACGCGTTGATGAGTCTCGCCGCGCGCGCCGGCGAACATTGCTCGCCGTGGCAGCGCGACCATCCGACCTCGCACGCCTTGCGCGCTGCGCGTTACTACCTGCATGCGCAAGTCGAGAATGGCACGCAGTGCCCGCTCACGATGACCTACGCGAGCGTCCCGGTGCTGCAGCGTCATTCGAGCGGCATACCGGGCGCGTGGCTGGCACGAACCATCGTTGCGGACTACGATCCGCGCGCGCTGCCGATCGAACAAAAACGCGCCGCGCTCATTGGCATGGGCATGACGGAACGCCAGGGCGGCTCCGACGTGCGCGCCAATCGAACGACCGCGGAGCTGACGCCCGAGGGCACCGCTCGTCTCACTGGCCACAAGTGGTTCTTCAGCGCTCCGCAATGCGATGCCCACCTGGTGCTCGCCCAGGCGCCGCAGGGACTGAGCTGCTTTCTGGTGCCGCGGCTGCTCGACGACGGATCACGCAACGCCATCCGCATCAATCGCCTGAAGGACAAGCTGGGCAATCGCTCCAACGCTTCATCGGAAGTGGAATTCGATGACGCGCACGCCTGGCCGATCGGCCCGGAGGGACGCGGCGTTGCGACGATCATCGAAATGGTCCAGCACACGCGGCTCGACTGCGTGATCGGTAGCGCGGGCATGATGCGTGGCGCGTTAGCGTTGGCGATCCACAACGCGACGCACCGCGTCGCGTTCGGGCGCCGGTTGCGCGATCAACCGCTCATGCGCAACGTTCTGGCAGACCTCGCGCTCGAAAGCGAGGCTGCCCTCGCGCTGGCCATGCGACTCGCACGCTGCCTGGACACGCCGGCCGATCACTCCGATCGCGCGTTTGCGCGACTCGCCATCCCGGCGGCGAAGTACTGGGTGTGCAAGCGCGCCTGCGGTGTCGTCGGCGAGGCGATGGAAGCGCTCGGCGGCAACGGCTACGTCGAAGAGCATCCGATGCCGCGACTGTATCGCGAAGCGCCGGTCAATTCGATCTGGGAAGGGTCGGGCAACGTGATCGCGCTCGACGTCGCGCGCGCCGCCGAACGCGAGCCTGCGGCGGTTGCCGCGCTCACTGCGGACATCGACGCGCTCCGTGGTGGCAATCGATGGCTCGACGCGGCTGCAGCGCGCCTGAAAGAGATGCTTGCGGGTCCGACCGACCCTTCGGACACGCGACGATTGGCGCAGCTCATTGCCACCGTTATCGCAGGCGCCGAGCTCTTGCGTTACGCGCCGCCCGCTGTCGCCGATGGTTATTGCGCGTCGCGTCTTGGCGATGAAACGTTTGGCGGTGCGGCGTACGGAACGCTGGCACACGGTATCGACCTCGGGTCGATCGTCACGCGAGCGTTCCCCGAGCAGGACTCACTCGCCTAGCAGCAACTCGACGCGCGAAGCAGGATCCTGTTTGTAGAACTGCGCGAACTGCTGGTACACCGCCGGGTACTCGTGCTTGAGCAGCACGGGATCGGCAAAGAACACCTCCGACAATACGGCGAAGAACTCGCCCGGGCTTTCCGACGCGTAGGGGTCGATCTCGGTGTCCTCGCCGCGCTCGATGCGCCGGCTGAAGCTCTCGTAGGCGTAGCGCATCACCTTCATCCACTTGGCGTGGGGAATGTCGGAGGGCAGCGGCGGACAGCCGTTCGCGGTTCCGTTGCGCATGTCGATCTTGTGCGCGAACTCGTGCACCACCAGGTTCATGCCCGAGCTCTCCCAGTCGGTGGAGGCCTCGACGTCAGGCCACGACAACACCACCGGACCTCCGTGCATCGCCTCGCCGGCGAGCGGGTCGTCGTAGCGATGCACCACGCCAAACTCGTCCTCGTACTCCCAGTTGGGGACGAACTCCGCCGGGTAGAGCACGATCGTCTCGAAGCCGTCGTACAGCGCGAGGTCGAGATTGAGCACCAGCGCACACGCCTGCAACGCAATGATCACGCGCATCAACGGCGTGACGGTCAAGGCGTGAGCACCGAAGATGTGCTTCGCGTCGAGGAACAGGACGACCTTGTCGCGCAGTCGCGCAAGCTCGTCGTCGCGGTAGATCGCCAGGAACGGCAGCGCTTCGAGTGCCTCGCGCCACAGCTCGTCGGGGATCGCGGAGGAGCGCAGCACGCGCTGCTCGCGCCAGCGGCGCAAGCTGTCGAACATCTCTTGTCAGGGAATGTGACTCAGCCGGTGTCCTTCTCCAGCGTGTCGTCGGCCAGCGGTCGTTCCTTGTCCCCCGCGTCCATCGACGACGGGAAGGGCACGACGTCGGCGACCGATTCCACCCCCGGTATCAGCGAAGGCCCGAGCTCCAGCAACTGTTGGGACTCGTCCGCCGGCAATATCTCGACGTCGCGGAGCTTGTTTTCGATGGTTCGCGTCTTGCGACCCGCGTCCTCGATCGTGTTGGAGGCCTCGTCGAGCTTCTTCTTGGTCTTGGCGAGGATCTCGCCGAACTTGAAGAACTCCGACTTGACCGCCGCAAGAACGCGCCACACTTCCGTTGAACGCTTTTCGATGGCGATGGTGCGGAACACGAGTTGCACACCGCTCAGGATCGCGACGAGGTTGGTCGGCCCGGCGAGCGTGATGCGATATTCGCGCTGCAGGGTGTCGGCGAGGCCGGGCCGCGACACCGCTTCGGCAAACAGCCCCTCGGTGGGGATGAACAGGATCGCGAAGTCGGTCGTATAGGGCGATTCGATGTACTTGTCGCGGATCGACTTGGCCTGCAGCTTGAAAAAGCGCTCGAGGGCTGCGCGGCTCGTCTCCACGGCCGGCGCATCGGCGTGCTCGACCGCTTCCTGCAGTCGCTGCCAGTGGTCGAGCGGGAACTTCGCGTCGATCGGCAGCCAGCACGGCTTGCCTTCGTCGCGCCCGGGAAGGCGCACGGCGTATTCGACTGTTTCGCGCGAACTCGGACGCGTCTGCACGTTCTGCGCGTACTGTCCCGGCGACAGCATGTCCGCGAGCAGCGCGCCAAGCTGGACCTCGCCCCAGGTACCACGCGTCTTGACGTTGCTCAGCACCCGCTTGAGATCGCCTACCCCCGTGGCGAGCGTCTGCATCTCGCCGAGGCCACGGTGGACCTGCTCGAGGCGCTCCGAGACCAGCTTGAACGAATCACCCAGGCGCTGCTCGAGCGTCGCGTGCAGTTTGTCATCGACTGTCTTGCGCACTTCCTCCAGCTTCGCTGCGTTCTCGTTGCGAATCGCTTCGAGCTGCTTGTCGACGGTGGCGCGCACGGCCTCGAGGCGTTGCTCGTTGGCCTGCGACAGTTGGGTGACGCGCTCGGTCGTCACTTTCGCCTGTTCGGACTGTTGCGCGACCGACTGACCGATTACCTGCTGGGTCGCCGTCGTGAATTGCGCGAGGCGGTCGGAAAAAGCCTTGAGTTGCTCGCTTTGCGATTGGGTCAGCCCGTTGAGGCCACTCTGCAGCGCCGCCTGCGACTGGCTGAGACGCTCGCCGAGCTCCAGACGCAATGCGGTCGCGCCCTCACTCTGCTCGCGGCGCGCCGCCGCGAGGTCGGCGCGCATGTCTCGCTCGTGCTCGGCGCTGGACTTCGCGAATGCGTCGAGCCGCGCGCGCAGGTCGGCGGCTTCGCGCGCCTGCGTATCGCGATCGCGCGCCAGCGCCGAGAGGCGAAGGAGCGCGACGGCGCTGAGGACGACCAGCGCCACGAGCACGGCGGCGCCGACGATGACGATCGATTCGAGCATGCGTGATTCTAGCAGCGGAGGGGCATTCAAGCAGTCAGCGCGAGCATCGCAAACGTCGCGAGCCAGTGCTGGCCGAGATAGTCGCCGCTTGCGAGTCCCGTCATGCCGGCCTGCAGGTGCTCGCCCGCGCCGCGTTGCAGCGTGGGCCGGCGCGGATCGGCCGGAGCGAGGGTTTTGGCAATGCCGCTGAAATTCCACGCGCGCGACAGGTTCAGTCCGTCGAGATGCACGATCTGCGGATCGCTGCGATCCGACACTTGCGCCGGCGCGAACAGCGTGCGCGGTTGCATCGAGTTGAGACCAGGAAGGAAAGCACGGAGCCAGTCGGCGAATGTCGCGCGATCGAGCACCCGGGACATCAGGTCGGCCTCCATGAGCACCGGCGACAGGAAATCGGCGCCCGATGGCTCCCATGCGGCCGGCGCATCCTGGTCGTCGACATACCAGCGACGCGCCGTCGCGATACACAACGCTTCGAGCGCGGCATGCCGGCTCGCGCGCGCATAGTCGATCGCAAAGGCGAGACCGAAGGCGCTGTTGTTGTGAACCCCGTAGCGCAACGGATATTGCGCGCGCGGCAGATAACGCAGGTAGCGACCGACAAAGGCCTGGGCAAGCGGCGCGATCGCGCTCGACCAGCGCGCGAAACCGTCGCCCTGCCCCTGCGCGAGCTCCGTCGCGAGCTTCAGCAACCATGCCCAGCCGTAGGTTCGCTCGAACGATTCAGTGCTCGGGCGCTCGAGGTAGGCAAGCTCGCCAGCGATCGCATCCGGCGCGAAATGGTGATCGAAGAGCTCGCCGATGGCCGCGGCTGCATCGCCATCCGGGTAGCGATGCAGCACGCACGCGAGCAACCAGTGCATGTGCACGCACGAGTGCCAGTCGTAGCTGCCGTAGAAGCTCGGGTGCAACATGCGCGGCGTGCGCGCCTCGCTCGCGTCTTCGAGGACGTGGTCGAGCTTGTTGGGAAACTCGCGCACGACGTTGGCCAGAGCGATGCGAGCGAAGCTTGTGGCGGTCTTCTGATCCAGCGCGGACATCCGGAAGGAAGGCGGGTGATGTTGGGGTGGAACGATTGTCGCGGCTTGGGCTGTCGCGGGCAACCGCCGCGTTGACACTGCCGGGCACAACGTCGAAGATCGCGCGAGCTTGCGCCTGCGCGATGGGGCGCAGATCGATCCCAAGCCGCGCCAATACGCAACGGACCGCGGCCGTTCATCAGTCGCCTCGCGAGGCAGCAGCCTTGAACATCTTCGTCACCGGCGGCACCGGCTATATCGGCACA
>DATKLH010000264.1:0-5494 GCA_035542515.1 Casimicrobiaceae bacterium | reverse complement strand
TACGCGCTGCTCTCGATCGTGCCGCTGATGATCCTCATCGTCATCGCGCTCACGCACGTGCTCGGCGAGTCGCAGGTCCTGGACGCCATCGCGCGCTACCTCGAATGGGTCGTTCCGGGGCAGGGCGGCGCCCTCGCCGGCGAGCTCGCGCGATTCATGCAGCATCGCGACGTGATGGGCTGGGTGCTCCTGGGCACGATGGTCTTCTTCAGCTCGCTCGCCTTCACCGTGCTCGAGAACGCGATGTCGGTGATCTTCTATCATCGCGTCGCGATCAGGCGCCGTCACTTCATGATGTCGGCGCTGCTTCCCTACTTCTACATCCTGCTGCTGGGCGCCGGGCTGCTCGTGGTGACCGTGATCGCGAGCGCGCTGCAACAGATGGCCAGCGAGTCGATCGAGGTTCTGCACCGCGATCTGTCGCTGCAGAAGCTTTCGCGCGTGCTGTTGTACCTGATCGGCGTGTCGGGCGAGATCCTGGTGCTCAGCTCGATCTATCTGGTGATGCCGGTCGGTCGCCTGTCGTGGCGACACGCCCTGGTCGGTGGTGCGAGCGCCGCGGTGCTATGGGAGATCTCGCGTCACGCGCTGGTGTGGTATTTCGCGACGCTGTCGCAGGTGCAGACGTTGTATGGCTCGCTCACCACCGCCATCGTGGTGCTGCTGAGCCTCGAGATCGCAGCGATCGTCCTGCTGTTCGGCGCGCAGGTCATCGCCGAGTACGAACGGGTCGGTCAGGAGCCGGTCGATGCTCCTGCAAAGGCGTTGCGGACCGACGAGGCGTGAGGCCTGCCGGCTGCGTGCTCCGCGACTTGCGCGTTCGACCGAGTGCGACGCCTACGCCGCGACGGTAAGGCCGAGCATGTCGCGCAGATGCCGCAGCAGCTCCTCTTCCTGGAACGGCTTGCCCAGATACAGGTCCACGCCCAGCTCCGCCGCGCGGTTGCGATGCTTCTCCGCGGTACGCGACGTGATCATGACGATCGGGATGGTCGCAAAGCGCGCGTCGCCCTTGATCGTCTTGGTGAACTCGAAGCCGTCCATGCGCGGCATCTCGATGTCGAGCAGGATCGCATCGGGAATGCGCTCGCCTAGAAGCTGCAGCGCGTCCATGCCGTCTTTCGCCGTGCTCACGTCGAACCCCGCTCGACCGAGCAGGCGGCTCGTGATCTTGCGCACGGTGAGCGAGTCGTCCACGATCATCACCAGGGGTCGCTCCGGCTTGGCCGGCGCAGCGACGGTTTGCGGGCGTGCGCTGCGCTCGAGCTGCGGGTCATAGCTCTGCACGTCGGCGCGCTGCGCGAGCTGCACCGGGTTGATGATCAGCACGATCTCGCCGGTGCCGAGCACGGTCGCCCCGGAAATCCCGGATACCCGCGCCAGCTGCGGGCCGATGTTCTTCACCACGACTTCCTGGTTGCCGACCATTTCGTCGACATGGATCCCGGCGAGGCCCTGGCCGCTGCGCAACAGAAGCACGGAGTTGTAGCGCTGCGATTCGGGTATGTGCGCAGTGTCGCCGAGGAGTCGCGGCAGGTAATGGAACGGATAGGTCTGTCCCTGCCACTGAACCGCCTTGCGCACATAGAGATCGAGCAGCGCTTCGGGCTTGATCTGCTGCACCTGCTCGACCATCGGCGCGGGCAGTGCCCAGAGCCGCCCGCCGGCACGCACGAGCACGGCTTGTGCGACGGCGAGCGTCAGCGGCAGATAGAGGTTGAACTGCGAACCCTTGCCCGACGCGGTCTGCACGGCGACGCGTCCACCGAGCGCGACGATCTCGCTGCGGACCACGTCCATCCCGATGCCGCGACCGGAGATCTGCGTGACGCGCGACGCAGTGGTGAAGCCGGGCTGGAAGAGCAGTTCGATCAGTTGAAGTTCGCTGGGTGTCGCATCGGCGGCCAGCAGCCCCGCAGCGACCGCGCGCTCGCGAACTTTGACGAAATCGATGCCGGCGCCATCGTCGGCGAGCTCGATCAGGATTTCGTTGCCGACCTGGCGCACGGTGAGCGACAGCTCGCCCGTCTCCGACTTGCCTGCGGCCTTGCGCGCCTCCGGCGATTCGATGCCGTGGTCGAGCGCGTTGCGCAGCAGATGCTCGAGCGGACCGACCAGCTTTTCCAGAACCGATCGATCGAGCTCGCTCTGTGCGCCGTGGATCTCGAGGTTGACGCGCTTGTCGAGCTCGCGGGCCGTCGTGCGCATGATGCGGTAGAGGCGCTCCGACAGGCTGCCAAATGGAACGGTGCGGATCGCAAACAGGCGCTGCTGCACGTCGCGCGACAAACGCGACTGCGCCAACAGCGCCGCGTCCGCATCGTCGAGGTTCTTCAACAGCGACTGCTGAACCGTCGAGACGTCGTTGACGCCTTCGGCGAGCGAGCGCGTCAGTTCCTGGAAGCGCGTGTACCGGTCCATCTCCAACGGGTCGAAGCCTTCGTGCGACGACTGCAGCGCCGTCATGCGCGAGGCAATCTGCGTTTCCGCCTGCAGCTCGATCTCGCGAACCTGGCTGCGCAGGCGGATCACGCTGCCGGTCAATTCCAGCAGGTTGCTCTTCAACGCGCGCAGCTCGCCCTCGATGCGCGCGCGGGCGATCGCCACTTCACCGGCTTCGTTCACGAGGCGATCGATCGTGTCGGCGCGAACGCGCAACATTGCGCGCGCGCCGCTTTCGACATCCGCGGGCTCGACGGTCGTCCGCTGCGGAACGGGAGCGGCCGCGGCCGGTGTGACCACTGGCGCGGTCTGCACCGGCGCGATCGGAACGACGATCGGACGCTCCGCTTCGGGCGGCGTTGCGGTGACCGGCGCGACCACTTCGGTGATCGGTGCCTTTTCCGGTGGCGACAGCACCGCCGCTTCGCCCAGTTCGAGCCAGGGCAACGCGACGTTGGTGTTGCCTTGCCGCAAGGCGTCGAGCACGAACGCGATGTGATCGAGATCCGTGTCGAGCCCTTCGAACAGCTCCGGAGTGGGCGCCGCCAGCGAGTCGCCCGGCATCATCCGGGACTCCATGCGGTGAGCGAGCTCGCCCAGCCGCATTGCGCCGGCCATCCGCGCACTGCCCTTGAAGGTATGAAGCGTGCGACGCAATTGATTCGCGAACGTCGCGTCGGGCGCGTTGCGCCGCCACGAGCGCAATTGCTCGCCGGCCTGAGGAAAGAGCTCGGCCGCCTCCTCGAGGAAGATCGGCAGAACGTTCTCGTCGACCTCGTCGTGCAGCGTTGCAAGCGCCGCATCGGCAGCCGCTTCGCTCGCCGCCGCCACGAGCTGGTCGGCAGCAGCCGTATGCAGCGGCGTGATCGTGGCGAGGGCCCTCTCCGGCGCAGCAAACGACTCCGACGGCGCTTCCCCAAGCGAATCGGATTTTTCCTCGCGCAACGCGAGCTCGGCAGCGGCCGCCTCCGCATCGACCGGCGCTTCGCTCGCAACCGCCTGCTGGCGCAACGCCTCGAGCTCCTCCTGGATCTGCTCGCCCTCGCGCGTGTGCGTCGACATGAACGCGAAGCGCGCCTTCACCCGTACGACGAAATCGGCAAGTCCGGCGATCGCGCGCGCAAGCACCGGCAGCGCGCTGGTGGGAATCGGGGCTCCGTGTTGCTGAAGCGCGATGAGCGTCTGCTCCAGCGCCTTCGCGGTGGTCGCGATGAGCGGAATACCCGCGGTCCGATGGATACCGCACAGCGTGTGGCTCGCGCGGATCATCGCTTCCGACGGCGCGTACAGCGAGTCGAACTGCAGCAGCGACAACTCGTGGTTGAGCGTCGCGACATGCTGATCGGCCTCGTCGCAGAGGATCTTCCAGAGCGACGTCGACAGCGTGACCGATCCGATCGTGACTTCGTCCGCAAACGCGGACTCGGGTCCGGGCACCGCCTCTTCGACAGGCTCTGCGAGCACTTGCTCGACATGCGCACTCGTGTCCATCGCGGGTGCATGCTCGACGGGTACGCCGATGTCGGTTGCAGGTGCATGCTCGACCGGTACGCCGATGTCGGTTGCCGGCGCGTGCTCCAGGTGCGTACTCATGTCGGCCGCCGGTGCCTCGTCGATCGGCTCGACCTCCGGCCCATGCAGTTCGATGTCGGGTGCGGCTTCGACTTGTGCGAATGACGCGGGCTCGGACTCGAGGGTCGATGGCGCCTCGGGCTGCCGGTCGAACGCATACATCGATGACGACAGCGTGTTGTCCGCGACCACGCGCAGGTGCGGCTTCTGCGGTTCGCTGGGCGGCGGAACGCCGACCTCGATGGTTTCTTCGGGCGCTTCCGCTTCGCTGATCACGGTCGGACCGCTCGACTGCACGGCGCCAAGCTCGGGCAGATCAATGAGGTCCGGCAACTCCGGCTCGAACGTCGGCACCGCATGTGGTGGCGTGGCCTCGACCGGCGGAGGCGCGGGCGCGGCCTCGACCGGCGGAGGCGGCGGTTCCAGAGCGATCGGCACGAGCTGCACCGGCTTCACCGGCTTTGCAGAGGGCGGTGGAAGCGTTACCCCGCCAGGCAATTCGTTTTCAACGGCGCGCACCGCCGACAGCAGCGGTTCCGGGTCGGCGGTCACACGGCCATGCGTGCGCAGCGCATCGACCCACTCGCGGAAATCGCGCAGCGCAACCTCGATCAGCGCAAGCACGGCTCCGGTGACCGGACGATCTTCCTCGAGCAGGCGGTTGTGGGTGCGCTCGACTTCCCATGCGAGCTCGCCGAGCTGCGTGAGGCCGACCATGCGGCCGCTGCCCTTCAGCGTGTGGAACTGACGACGCACGGTAGTGAGCGCATCGCGGTCGCCGCGATTGGCCTTGAGCGACTCGAGGCCGCTGGCGATGGTGTCGAGCACCTCGCTCGCCTCGGTGAGATAGATGTCGAGCAGCTCCGCATCGAGCTGGCTCGCATCGGTTGCGAGCAGCCGTTGCGTTTCTTCCGACACCTCCGGCGCAGGCGCGGCGCCGGTGTCGGCAATCACCTCGACCGCCGCAGCGAGCGTTTCCACCCCGCCCTTCGCGAGCTCTTCGAGCGCCGCGTTCGCCTGGCTGACCAGCTCTGCATCGCCGATGAGCTCGGCGTCGTCGCGCAATCCGGCGAGCTTCGCCTTCAACGCATCGCGCTTCTGTGCGTCGCCGCCTGCGCTATGCGCCTCCGCGACGAGTTGCGGAAGCGCGGCGCGCAGGCTCGCGACCGCGTCTTCCACCGATTCGGTTTCCGGCGCGGCCGGAACGGTCGCGGGCTCGCCGATGCGCTTGGCGATCAGCGGCGCGATCAGTCGTTCGCGGTCCGGACGCTGCTGTTCGACCGCTTCGACGTAGAACCCGAGGCCGGACAGCGACTCGGCCAGAAGCTCCAGCTCCTCGTTCTCGACCGGAGCGTCCTGGGTCGCGTACTTGTCGATCTGCTCCTGGCACAGTGCGAGCAGGCGCTCGGCGTCGTCGAGGCCTAACATGCGCAGCGCGCCGCGCACTTGCTGGCTGTCCTTCTGCAGCGACGCGAGCTCA
>DATKLH010000263.1:0-9557 GCA_035542515.1 Casimicrobiaceae bacterium | reverse complement strand
ACCGCTAACCGTCGCGCCGGGACAGCGCCGCACGCGCACGCCAAAGGCCTAATCGCCCATCAGCCACCGAGCATTTCCACCGCGTTGCCGATGTCGATGTCCATGAGCTTCGCCGCGCTCGCGCGGTTGGCGGCGATCTCGACGAGTCCGATGCTGTTGACGTACCAGAACGCGGTGCCGACCGGCACATCCGCGAACACACGCGCATGGAAAAGCTCGGCATCGCGCAGGCGGATCACCACATCGTCGCGCACCATCGATCCGCGCAACCCGGTCATCGCGTTGCCGTAGTGGTCGATGTAGATGATCTCCGCCAGATCGTCCGAGGCAAGCACGACGTCGAGCTGAGTGACCTCGCTGAGCGCGTCGGCAGGGAGCTCGCCGGTCGCGATCATTGCGGCGAGCGGTGCGAACAGGTCGCGACCGTGGAACGACGGGGACAGCCGCGGCGGCGCCCAAGCGACGTGCCAAACGGTTCGGCGCGCCGCGCGGGCGGCCAGCACCGAAAGCAAGCCGTTGTCGGGTCCGAGATACCACTTGTCATCGGCGCGAACGACCGCCGCCCGTCGAGGAGTCCCGACGCCGGGATCGACCACCGCGACGAAGATGGTTCCCGCGGGGAACGGCGCCTGGACCGCGGCGAGCAGGTGCGCAGCCGACTGGACGCGGAAGGCCGGCACGCTGTGCAGGAGGTCGAGGATCGTCGCCGCGGGATTTCGCGCCAGCAGCGCCGCCTTCATCTGCGCGACGTAGATGTCGTGCGCGCCGAAGTCGGTGAACAGTGCGATCATGCGGGTCTCGCGCCGGTTGGCCTCATGCTACATTACGCCGCACGCATGAAGTCGATCGATTGCTGACCATCGATCGATGTCGCGCGCGTGCGTAGATGCGAGCAGCGCCGGAATCCCCGGCGCTGCAACCAGGGTGTCAGGTATTGATCCACGAATTTGGTCGTTGCGGTTGATGGCACGTCTCGAAGAGCTTTCCCTGGAGAAGATCCGGCAGCGCTACATCGATCGCGCGCAGCCGGTCTCGGCGCAAGTCCTCAATCGCCTGCAGCGCGATCCGCGCCAGGGCGCGCGGCAGCTTTATGCGGCGCTCAAGAAGCGCTACGAGCGCCAGCGCGACGAGCGCACCCGCCTCGACGCGATGCGCCACTTCGAGCAGGTGCTCTGGAAGACCGGCGTGCGGGACATCGCCGGCGTCGACGAAGCCGGCGTGGGGCCTCTTGCCGGACCGGTGGTGGCGGCAGCGGTGATGTTTCCGCCGCAAACCGACATCGAGGGCGTCGACGATTCGAAGCGCCTCGACCCGGAAACGCGGGCCGAGCTCGCGCTGGAGATTCGTGCCAAGGCCTCCGGGGTCGCCGTCGGTGTCGCCAGCGTCGAGGAAATCGATCGCGTCAATATCTACCACGCGGCGCTGTTGGCCATGCGCAGGGCGGTGGAAGGCTTGCCGCGCAGTCCCCAGCACGTCCTGGTCGACGCGCGTACCGTCCCCGGCGTGACGTGTCCGCAAAACATGTTCAACAAGGGCGACGGCATCAACTTCAGCATCGCTGCCGCCTCGATCATCGCGAAGACCTCGCGCGATACGATGATGGAAGCGCTCGACCGCGACTACCCCGGTTACGGATTCGCCACGCACAAGGGGTATGGCACGCCCGAGCATCGCGAGGCGTTGCTGCGCCTGGGCCCCTCGAAGGTCCATCGCATGTCGTTCCCCGTCATCCACGAGCTGCAGGGCGAGTTCTCGCCGCTGTTCTATGTCCTGAAGAAGCAGCTCGAAGCGGCGAGCACGCGCGTGGCGCTCGATGAGTTCGAAACCTCGCTCGCCGCGCAGGCCGACGACCTGCCGGAACAGGAGTGCAAGAAGCTGAGGCTGTTGGTCGCGCGTCGTTGGAAAACGATGGATTAGTACACCGCGAACACAACGCGCGGAAGTGCGGATTCCGCGGCGACCCGCCATAGCCGCAACGGGGCGTACTGGCTGGTTATTGAGGATTACGGAACTGCGTGACGGTCGATGCAGACTCGGTCGTTCCGGCGGAAGCCGGAACCCAGCGACTCATGTCCCGCTCTGCAGAATTGACCCACCGTCACTGGGTCCCGGCCTGCGCCGGGACGACGACGGATCGAAACAGGTCGGATTTGTCACCCGATCAGGTAAAGCTCAAGACCAGAACACCGAGAGCGCAGCCTGTAGCAGTGCGGATTCCGCAGCGACGCGCCGTAGCGGAAAGGAACCGCAACCACAAAAGCGTGGGCTCAACTGCTCCGCATTACACGCGGTCCTTCGATCGGCACGCTTTCTCGGGTGCCCTTGTCGCGCGGCCGTCGACGGGCCGCCACGGGACGGCCGCGGAAGCTTCAAATCGGCGCAAAGTATGGTGCGAGGCGACCAACAGGCATCGCTCGCCTGTGTTGGTCGTCCGCCTCGCGAAACTTTGCGCCGTCTATCACTTCGGCTGCGCGACCGTCCGCAAATACGGCTTGTGGGTCTTGAAGCCCTGCGGGTACTTCTTCTTTGCGTCCTCGTCGGACACCGACGTGGGGATGATCACGTCGTCGCCGGGTCGCCAGTTCACCGGCGTGGCGACAGTGTGCTTCGCGGTGAGCTGCACCGAATCGAGCACGCGCAGCACCTCGTCGAAATTGCGGCCCGTGCTCATCGGATAGATGAGCATCGCCTTCACCTTCTTGTCGGGCCCGATGATGAACACCGAGCGAATTGTCGCGTTGTCGACCGCCGTGCGCTTGCCGCCGCTGGCGTTGGGATGGATCATGTCGTAGAGCTTCGCCACCACCAGGTCCGCGTCGCCGATCATCGGGTAGTTCACGCGCGCGCCCTGCGTCTCCTCGATGTCCTTCGCCCAGCGCGAATGATCGGTCACCGGATCGATGCTGAGACCGATGATCTTGGTGCTGCGCTTGTCGAACTCGGGCTTGAGCTTGGCCATGTAGCCGAGCTCGGTGGTGCACACCGGCGTGAAATCCTTCGGATGCGAGAACAGGACTGCCCACTTGTCGCCGATCCAGTCATGGAACCGGATCCTGCCTTCGGTCGTTTCAGCTTCGAAATCGGGTGCTTCGTCGCCAATGCGAATCGCCATGTCGGACCTCCGTTGTGATCGGGATGCCGTGTCATCCCGCAGTAGACCTTCCGGACCCGCCTCGCGCGGACCGTACCGGATTCCATTCTAACTCCGACCCTGCCGCGAGGCGGAGCGGCGCATAACCGACCGCCGGCCCAGGGCATGAGGGGTCGCCAGTGCGGCGATTCCCCGTACGCGCAGCGTGGCCATTTCAGCGAAGGTACCCACGCGGCGAATGGCGCAGGGGCCTCGGAGCGACGCGAACCTGCATCTCGGAGAGACTGGTCACCAAGGGATGGCGGCGCCAGCGCAGATACGCGAAACTTGGTCCCATGTCCGTGGCTGTGTTCACGACGAGGCTGGCCGGCAAGCCAGCTCGAGTTGCGAACGCACTCGCGCCTTTGGTATTTCGCTTGCTGTCGGATCGCGGATCCTTCGTCGACCCATGCACACGCTGTTCGAGCCCGCGCTGGTGAACGACAGCTTCGGCGACCCAGGTCTCCTGGTCGATTTCCGTGACGAGCGCCGGGCGTTGCTGATCGACCTCGGTGACATCACCGCCTTGCCGCCGCGCAAGCTGATGCGCGTGTCGAACGCGTTCGTCACCCACACGCACATGGATCACTTCGCGGGCTTCGACCATTGGCTGCGCGTGGTGCTCGGCCGCAAGGCCCGAGTCGCGTTCCACGGCGGTCCCGGTTTCATCGCGCAGGTCGAGCACAAGCTGCGCGCCTACACCTGGAACGTGGTTCACCGCTACGAAGTGGAGCTGGTCATCGAGGCGTTCGAGCTTGCCGTCGACGGCAGCATCTCGCGCGCGCAATTCTCCAGTCGCAATCGTTTCGAGCGCCAGTCGCTTGCTGCGCCGCAGGCGCGCGAGGACACCGTGCACGAAGAGGCGATGTTTCGCGTGCGGGCCCGCTTCGTCGACCACGACATTCCCTGCCTGTCGTATGCCATCGAGGAAAAAGCGCACGTCAACGTGCGCAAGGAAAGGCTCGTGCAGACGGGCTTCGCCGCCGGCTCGTGGCTGCGCGAGCTCAAGCATGCCATCCTCACCAACGCGCCGGGCGACACCGTGATCGAGCTGAACTGGAAGGACCGCGACGGCGCTCACGAGGCTCGAAGGACCGTCGACGAGCTGCGCGAGCTGATCCTCGACGTGGTTGCCGGCCGTCGTGTCGGCTATGTCACCGACTTGCGCTACACCGATGCGAACGTCGCGACGTTGCAAGCGCTGCTGCGCGACGTCGATCTGCTGTTCATCGAGTGCGTGTTCCTCGACGAGGACGCGGACCACGCCGCTCGGAAGAATCACCTGACCGCCGGGCAGGCCGGGCGTGTCGCACGTGCGGTCGGCGCGAGGACGGTGGTGCCGTTTCACTTCTCGCCGCGCTACCAGGGACGCGAAGCAGAGCTCGTCGCGCAGATGAACCGGGCGTGGTCGGGTGCCCAGCTTTCGGTGTGACGCATCGCGGGCCCGACGCTGCGGTTCCGCTACACTTCGCCTTTCAGCGTCCCGACGACCCTCGCATGACTGCTCGCGTAAGCGCGCAAGACCCGATCACGCGTTTCTGCCTATGGCTCGCGGCCGGGCTGCTGCTCGCCTCCCTGGCGACGCGTGTCGCCGCCGACGCACTCGAGGACGCGATGACGGCGTATCGCGAGCAGGACTACGACAAGGCCGTGGAGCTGTTTCGACCGCTTGCCGAGAACGGCAACGCGAACGCCCAATACATGCTCGGCACCTGCTACATCGAAGGCAAGGGCGTCAAACCCGACGACAAGACCGCGGTGATGTGGTTCCAGCGGGCTGCGAACCAGGGCGATGCGCGCGCACAGTACAACCTCGGCGCGAGCTACGCCGAGGGCACCGGGGTGGACAAGAGCGACGAGCAGGCGGCACGCTGGTTCACGCGCGCTGCCAACCAGGGCATGGTGTACGCCGAGTTCAATCTCGCGTTGCTCTACGCCGCCGGCAACGGCGTGAAGCAGGACAACATCGAGGCGTTCAAATGGCTCGAGATCGCCTTCCGGAGTCTCGATGCCGGGGGACCGCGCAGCGACGTCGCGCGCGCGATGACCGATGTCGCGGCGAAGATGACCCGCGATGAGCTCGACGAGGCACGGGTGCGTGCCCGCCGCTGGAAGGCCCAGCCCGAGATGGCCATGGGTCGCACGGGGGCAACTGCGCCGCAGGCTCACTAGGCCCGAGCCCGATTCGAAGCAGCGACGGAACGCTGCCGTGCGCGCAAGCCAGCCCGTCCCGCATCGCTGCAATGGCGCCACGCACTTCGGTTTGCATGGCGTCCGCGTATCGACCCCGCGTCTGACAATGCAGCGCTCGCGCGAAACGCTCGCGTGAGTTGCGAGGAGCATCAGCATGGTTCGCATCGTGGACGTGCGCGAGGTCACCAGGCCGATCGCATCGCCGATCCGCAACGCCTACATCGATTTCTCGAAGATGACCACGAGCCTCGTGGCCGTGGTGACCGACGTGGTGCGCGACGGCAGGCGCGTCGTGGGGTACGGCTTCAACTCCAACGGACGTTACGGGCAGGGTGGGTTGATCCGCGAGCGCTTCGCGCCACGGCTCATCGAGTCCGATCCGAAGGCGCTGCTCGATGCCTCCGGCGACAACCTCGATCCCGATCGCGCGTGGGCGGCGATGATGACCAACGAGAAGCCCGGCGGTCACGGCGAGCGGTCGGTCGCGGTGGGGACGCTCGACATGGCGATCTGGGACGCGGTCGCCAAGCTCGCCGGCAAGCCGCTGTTCCGCCTGCTCGCGGAGCGCCATGGCGTGCAGGCGAATCCGCGCGTGTTCGTCTACGCTGCGGGCGGCTACTACTATCCGGGCAAGGACGTCGGTGCGCTGCGCGAGGAAATGCGCGGCTACCTCGCGCGCGGTTACACGGTGGTGAAGATGAAGATCGGCGGCGCTCCTCTGGACGAGGATCGCGCGCGCATCGAGGCCGTGCTCGAGGAAATCGGCGGCGCCGCGCAGCTCGCGGTCGATGCCAACGGACGGTTCGATCTCGAAACCGCGATCGCTTACGCGAAGATGCTGCGCGACTATCCCCTGTTCTGGTACGAAGAGGCAGGGGATCCGCTGGACTTCCAGCTTCAGGCTGCGCTCGCGCAGTTCTATCCCGGACCGATGGCGACCGGCGAGAATCTGTTCAGCCACCAGGACGCGCGCAACCTCATCCGCTACGGCGGCATGCGCGCCGATCGCGACTGGTTGCAATTCGATTGCGCGCTCTCGTATGGTTTGTGCGAGTACCTTCGCACGCTCGCCATGCTCAGGACGCACGGCTGGTCGCCGGCGCGATGCATTCCGCACGGCGGACACCAGATGTCGTTGAACATCGCCGCAGGTCTTGGACTGGGCGGCAACGAAAGTTATCCGGACCTGTTCCAGCCGTACGGCGGCTTCCCCGACGGGGTGCGTGTGGAACGCGGCCACATCACGATGCCCGACCTTCCTGGCATCGGCTTCGAAGGCAAGGCCGACCTGTACGCGGAGATGCGCGCGCTCGTCGCCTGATGGTTTTGCGCGGGAGGGACTTGGTTGTACGCAGGGACAATTGTTTCGAGATGCGTCGTCCGCAACTGTCGCGATGCAGCATCCGACGGTCCCTGATCGCGCTTCCCTTCGGTCAGCGCTTGCGTCCGCATTGCACGAACACCGAGCGCGAGCTGTTTCAAACTTGCATTCCACTGACGTGATGTAACAGATCGAAAACGGGTCAACGGCCTATCATCGCGGCACGTTGTCTCGTGCGGTCAATGCGCATCCGGCGGGACCGGCGCAACCCGGTCTGCTGCTGCGATGCGTTCGAGTCGGGAGGAAGCATGAACAGGAAGCTGCGCCGCGTCTTCGCGGCGATGGCGACGCTGCTTTGCGCCGTCGCATCCCAGGCCGCGACGGCGATCGAACCGACCGCCCAGGTCGTCGAGTTCTACAACGCCGCGCTCGACCACTACTTCATTACGGCTTTCCCCGACGAGATCGCGATGCTCGACCAGGGCATCGTCGTGCCCGGCTGGGCGCGCACCGGAGTGAGCTGGAATGCCTGGAAGAACGCCGCGGACAGCGCAACCGCGGTGCCGGTCTGCCGGTTCTTCGGAACGCCCAACGTCGGTCCCAACTCGCACTTCTACACCGCCGATGCCAACGAATGCGCATTGGTGAAGCAGAACCCGGACTGGACCTTCGAGGCGATCGCCTTCTACATCGACACGCCGCAGTCCGGCGCCTGCGCGACCAAGACCGAGCCGATCTACCGCAGCTTCCATCCCGGTGCGCAGGTGAGCGAGTCGAATCATCGCTTCCTGCCGGACCTCACCATGCATCAGAAAATGGCCGGGAGCTCGGTGCTCGAGGGCGTGGTGATGTGCGCGCCACTTTCGAGCACGCAGATTCGCAACGATGCCGCGCGGTTGCTCGAGCAGGCCACGTTCGGTCCTACCGACGCGCTCGTCTCGCACGTGGTCGCGGTAGGTGCCCAGGCTTTCCTCAACGAGCAGTTCGCCGCGAAGGGGTCGTTCTATTCGAGCAACAAGTACGTGCCTGCCGGCGGCGCGGCGACCTACTGTCCCACCGATCCCGATCCGACCTGCCAGCGCGACTACTACTCGCTGTTCCAGCTCCAGGCCGACTTCTTCCGCAACGCGCTTGCCAACGACGATCAGCTCCGCCAGCGCGTGGCATTCGCGCTGTCGCAGATCTTCGTGACCTCGGGGCTCGACATCAACCTCGCCTACGGCATGGCGATCTACCAGCAGATCTTCCTGGACAACGCGTTCGGCAACTTCGAGGACCTGCTGACCAAGGTGACCTTGTCGTCGGTGATGGGCGACTACCTGAACATGGTCAACAACGACAAGCCGGTGCAAGGTGTCAATCCCAACGAGAACTATGCGCGCGAGCTCCTGCAACTGTTCTCGATCGGGCTCTGGGAGCTCAACCTCGACGGCACGCAGCTGCTCGACGCCAAGGGCGCTCCGCTTCCGACCTATGACCAACGCACCGTCGAGGGCTTTGCGCACGTGTTCACGGGCTGGACTTATCCGCTGTTGCCCGGCACCCAGCAACGGACCCACAACCCGAAGAACTTCCTCGGCGACATGGTGGCCGTCGCGACCAATCACGACACCGGCGCCAAGTCGCTGCTCGACGACTTCGTCGAGCCGGCGAACCTCACCATGGATGCCGACCTGAAGGGCGCGATCCACGACGTCTTCATGCATCCCAACGTGGGCCCGTTCATCGCGCGGCAACTGATCCAGAAGCTGGTCACCGGCGATCCGTCGCCGCAGTACGTCGCGCGTGTGGCGTCGGTGTTCAACAACAACGGCCTCGCCACGCGTGGCGACCTTCGTGCGACGGTCAACGCGATCCTGATGGATCCGGAAGCACGCGGCGACGTGAAGCTCGATCCCGCCTACGGCAAGCTACGCGAGCCCGTGCTGTTCATGGCCGCCGCGGCGCGCGCGGTACAGACGCGCAGCGACGGGGTCTATTTCGGTCCCACCGGTTCGACGATGGGCCAGAACCTGTTCTACTCGCCTTCGGTGTTCAACTACTACCCGCCCGATTACGTGCTGCCCGGCAGCGCGGATATCGCGCCCGAGTTCGCGCTGCAAAATTCGAGCACGTACATCAATCGTGCCAACTTCGCCAACACGCTGGCGTTCGGCAACATCGCTCCGCTCGCGACGTATCCAGGCGCGATCGGGACGCAGCCGGACTGGTCCGCGCTGCAGGCGGCGGCAGGCGACCCCAACGCACTGTGCGACAAGCTCGACGCCTTGCTTCTGCACGGCTCGATGTCGCCGGCCATGCGCAGTGGACTCATCGCCGCGATCAACGCCGTCGCTGCCAGCGACACGCTGTCGCGCGCAAGGACCGCGTACTACCTCGTGGTCACGTCTTCCGATTACCAAGTGGAGCGCTGACATGAACGCCTCCGATCCGCGCCGTCGTCACTTCATGCAACGCGCGGGCGCGCTCGCCGCGATGGGGCTGGGCGCCCGGCTCAACCTGATCGACCTCGTATCCTCTGCGCAGGCGCAAACCGCGAGCGATTACCGCGCACTGGTCTGTGTGTTCCTGTTCGGCGGGAATGACGGCAATAACACCATCGTTCCCTACGACACTGCGGGCTACGCGCAGTACGCCGGAGTGCGCTCCGCAACCTCGGGCATCCAGCTCGCGCAATCGTCGCTGCTGCCCATCCAGCCGGCGAGCAGCGGAACGCCGTTCGGACTGCACCCCAACCTTCCCGAGCTGCAGTCGCTGTTCAACTCGCGCAAGCTCGCAGTGCTCTGCAATGTCGGCACGCTGACCAAGCCCACGAGCAAGACGCAATACGTCGCAGGTCAGGTGCCGCTGTCGCTGTACTCGCACTCCGACCAGCAGGCGCAGTGGCAGAGCTCGATCAGCAATGTCGTCTCG
>DATKLH010000262.1:0-2249 GCA_035542515.1 Casimicrobiaceae bacterium | reverse complement strand
TGTTTGCATTCGCACGTCGAAACGGAGATCCGCTCCCGATGCGTCGCGTCTGCAAGCT
The DNA here is from genome assembly GCA_035542515.1 of Casimicrobiaceae bacterium. Lineage (GTDB taxonomy): Bacteria > Pseudomonadota > Gammaproteobacteria > Burkholderiales > Casimicrobiaceae > VBCG01. The sequence goes on along the minus strand of DATKLH010000262.1, from coordinate 2,191 downwards.
TGAGGTCCGATTCATCTGATGTCTTCCGAGCTCGAGGGTCGCAGTCCTGCGCGCCTACCCATCGACGAGTCCGCCACGCGCGGGATTGCAGCGCCGGACGCCCCGGCGCCGCGCCGCTTCATGTTCGTGGCACCCCCGTTCATCAGTCACGCGCTGCCGATGGTCTCGATCGCGAAGGAGCTCGAGCGCCGCGGACATGCGATCGGCTGGATCAGTCATCCGCTGCTGCGGCGATGGCTTCCCGACTCCTTCGAGTTCGCCCCGCTCACCGAGAACGAAGCCTATCGGGCCGCGATGGTCGAGATCGAGACGCAGGAGATGCGTTTTCCCGCCGACGGTTTCGTGCGCCTGATCGAGGACGTCATGGTGCCGTTGGCGCGTGCGACGCTGCCCGAGGTCGACGACGCCGTCGACGCCTTCGCGCCCGATGCGATGGTGGTGGACCAGCACACTTTTGCGGGCGTTGCCGTTGCGCGACGGCGCGGCATCCCCTGGGCGACCTCCGCGCCCACCGCGCAACTGCAGGTCCTTGCCAAGGAAGGTTACGGCAGCGTCGGCCGATGGCTCGACCGTGCGCTTGCGCTGCTGCAGGAAGAGCAACGGCTGCCGCCCACGACGTCGTTCGACATCTCGCCCGACTTGGTGCTGGTCTATACCTCGCGCGATTTCGCCGAGCACGACGCCGCGATGCCGTATCCGTCGCAGTTCCGCTTCGTCGGGCCCGCGCTCGATTATCGCGACGAGAGCATCGACTTTCCCTGGGATTTGCTCGCGGAGGGACCGCGCCTGTTCGTGTCGCTCGGCACGATCCTCGGCGCACGCGGAATGCGGTTCATGCACACGGTGGTCGAGGCGCTCGCCGAGCGACCCGTACAGGTCATCGTCAGCGCGCACGCGGACGTGCTCTCGCAGCCGCCGTCGAACTTCCTCGTGCGCCCGTGGATTCCGCAGTTGCGCATTCTCGAGCACGTCGATGCGGTGCTCACGCACGGCGGCGCAGGGACGGTGCACGAGGCCCTCGCTTTCGGCGTGCCGATGGTGGTTGCGCCGGTCATGCACGACGAATTCCTGAACGCTGGAAAACTGGTGTCGACGGGGGCCGGTGTTCGCATCAAGTACGGCCGCCCCGACGCAGCGACGCTGCGCTCGGCGGTGTTCGAAGTGCTGCGCAATCCCACGTACCGTGCAGTGGCGCAGCGCTTCGGGCAATCGTATCGCCGCGCGGGCGGTACGCGCATCGCGGCCGACTGGGTGGCGCAACTTGCCAACCGAGGTCGTGCGCACTGATCGCATCGGGTGACACTGCGCTGGTCCATTCGCACCGACGACCGCGCATGGACGGCTGACGACGCGACAGGGCAGGCGGACCCAGCCCGGCAAACAGTGACGCTTCAGCCCGGCGATTTGCCGAAGCCGGGTTTCTTTTCGTCCGTGACTTCGCGCCGCAGCTCGCGCAATCGCGTGTCGACCACCGACGCCTGGTAGAAATCGCCGTCATTGGATTTCGCGGCGATCTCGAGCTGCTCGACCGCGCCCTTGAGATTGCCTTGCCACGCGTAGTACTCGCCGAGGTGCTTGTGCTCCATGAGCTGCTTGTTCAGCGCGGCGTAGGCTCGCGCGGCGATCTGGTGCAACGGCCCGTTGTCGGGGAAGCGTTGTAGCGCCTTCTCCGTGAAGGCGGCTGCATCGGCGTTGCGCCCGGCCTGGATCAATGCGTCCGGATAGTCGTAGACGAGCTGCATCTTGTTGGGATAGCGGGTCACACCGACCTCGAAGCGCTTCACGGCCGCGGCGATGTCGCCCGAATCGAGGAAGACGTGTCCCGCGATCGCATCGATCATCGGATGCGGCGGCGCCGTCTTCTCGAGCGTCGCAAGCTCGGCGCGTGCGCGCTTGTAATCCTTCGCGCGCAGCAACGAGGCGACCAGTCCGTAATGCGCCGCGACCTCGTTGTTGAACTTGCGCTCCGCAATCGACTGATCGAAAAACGCCACGGCCTGCCGCGGCTCGCCTTCGTAGCTGCGCAGCAGCGCACGCACCATGTGGAAATCGAGCGAGTCGACCACCTGGCGATACGGTTGGTCCTGCGCGCGTGCCTGGGCCTCGGCAATCCGCTCGTAGGTGACCGGGTGGGTGCGCAGGTAATTGGGCGCATTGCCCTCCTGGAAGCGCATCGACTTCTGCAGACGCT
>DATKLH010000261.1:0-2609 GCA_035542515.1 Casimicrobiaceae bacterium | reverse complement strand
CAAGCTCGGCGCGGAGCTCACCCAGTCGGTCGGTGTGCATCGTCCGGCGCCCGCGTCCTCCGATATCCTCAATGCGCTGCTCGCGCTCGGCTACTCCGAAAAGGAGGCCGTGAACGCAGTCAAGGACATGCCGGACGGCGTCGGCGTGGCCGACGGCATCAAGCAGGCGTTGAAGAAATTGGCCAAGGCGTGATGCGATGAGACGGTCCGATGAAGCGCTCTGTCTGTGTCGGATGCGCCACGCCCATCGCCCAGCGCCCATCGCCCTTTGCCCCCGACATGGCCATTGAAAGCGACAAGCTCGAACGCGTGGTCACGGCGAGTGCGGTGAGTGCGCCGGAGGAGGTGTTCGAGCGCGCGCTGCGACCCACGAAGCTCGACGAGTACGTTGGTCAGGAAAAGATCCGCACGCAGCTCGCCGTGTTCATCGAAGCGACGCGCCGTCGCGGCGAGGCGCTCGATCACGTGCTGCTGTTCGGACCGCCCGGGCTTGGCAAGACCACCCTGTCGCACATCCTTGCGCGCGAGCTGGGCGTCAACTTGCGGCAGACCTCGGGCCCGGTGCTCGAGCGTCCCGGCGACCTCGCGGCGCTGCTGACCAATCTCGAGCCGCGCGACGTGCTGTTCATCGACGAGATCCACCGACTCTCGCCGGTGGTGGAGGAGATCCTCTATCCGGCACTCGAGGACTACCAGATCGACATCATGATCGGCGAGGGACCGGCCGCGCGCAGCGTCAAGCTGGACCTGCCCCCGTTCACGCTGATCGGCGCCACGACGCGCGCCGGCATGCTGACCAATCCGCTGCGCGACCGCTTCGGCATTGTCGCGCGGCTCGAGTTCTACAACGTGGAAGAGCTTACCCGCATCGTCGTGCGCTCTGCGCGCCTTCTCAACATCGTCGCGGAGGCCGAGGGTGCATGCGAGATCGCACGGCGCTCGCGCGGCACGCCACGCATCGCCAACCGGCTGCTGCGACGGGTGCGCGATTTCGCCGAGGTGCGTGCCAGCGGGACCGTGACGCGCGAAGTCGCCGATGCGGCGCTTTCCATGCTCGACGTCGACGCCTCGGGGCTCGACGTGATGGATCGCAAGCTGCTTCACACGGTCCTCTACAAGTTCGATGGCGGACCGGTGGGCGTGGACAATCTCGCAGCCGCGATCGGCGAGGAGCGCGACACCATCGAGGACGTGCTCGAGCCTTACCTCATCCAGCAGGGCTTCCTGCAGCGGACTTCGCGCGGACGCGTTGCAACCGCGCTGTCGTATCGGCACTTCGGTCTCGCGCCGCCGACCCCCGGCGCGGCTGCCGATCTATTCCCCGGCGAATGACGTGCGCCCAACCCTTCCGCCTCGCCGTCACCGTTTACTACGAGGACACCGATGCCGCCGGCGTGGTGTACTACGCGAACTACCTCAAGTTCATGGAACGCGCCCGCACCGAGTGGCTCGGCGCGCACGGCTTTCCGCTCGCGAGCTTGGAGCGTGATCATGGCGTGGTCTTCGTGGTGAGGCACGTCGACATTCACTACCACCGCGCCGGGCGGCTGAACGATCGCCTGGAGGCCACGGTCGAAGTGGTCGACCGCGGAGCCAGCCGCCTCGTCCTGCGCCAGGACGTGACGCGCGCGAACGACGCGCTCACCCATGCGCGCGTGACCCTCGCCTGCCTCGACCGCGAGCGCTGGCGTCCGACCCGCATTCCCGTTCCGCTTGTCGCAGCGCTGGAGAACACGAAGTGAACGTGCACACCGATCTCTCCTTCCTCACGCTGATCTTGCACAGCTCGGTTGTCGTGCAGGCCATCCTCGGTTTGCTCGCCGTGCTGTCGCTGTGGTCCTGGTGGCAGATCTTCCTCAAGCTCTTCCAGCTGCGGCGCGCGTCGCACGAGACCGACGTGTTCGAAGACGAGTTCTGGAAGGGCGGGGATCTCAACCAGCTTTTCCAGCGCGCGAACCAGTCGCGCATCGGGGGCAACCTCGAGCATATCTTCACCGCGGGTTTCCGCGAATTCTGGAAGCATCGCCGCCAAGGCAGTTCCTCGGGCATCACGCTCGACTCGGCACGCCGCGCGATGCGAGCGGCCTACCAGCGCGAGATCGACGTTCTCGAGGCGAACCTCGCGGGGCTCGCCACGGTGGGATCGGTGTCGCCGTACATCGGTCTGTTCGGCACGGTGTGGGGCATCATGAATGCGTTCCGCGGGTTGGCGAACGTCAGCCAGGCCACGCTCGCCAACGTCGCGCCCGGCATCGCCGAAGCGCTCATCGCCACCGCGATCGGCTTGTTCGCCGCCATTCCCGCGGTGGTCGCGTACAACCGCTACACCCACGACGTAGACCGGTTGTCCGTGCGCTACGAGACGTTCATCGAGGAGTTCTCGAACATCCTGCAAAGGCAGGGCGTGGTGCGTCCGCAGGAAGCGGCGGAGCGGGCATCGCAGGAGCAAAGATGAAAGAGCCAGGTTGGGGATCGAGGAATAGGGTCGATTGTCTTGATGCATGCCTGCATATCTTCGACCGATGTTGCTTCACCGCTGCCCTAATCGCCAATCGCCAATCGCCAATCGCTAATCCCTAATCCCTAGTCCCTAGTCCCTGATCCCCAAT
>DATKLH010000260.1:0-2260 GCA_035542515.1 Casimicrobiaceae bacterium | reverse complement strand
CGCAGCGTTGCCTCGAAAGCGTGGCTCGATCGCGCAACCAGACCCCGCACCACATCGTCATCGTCGACGACGATTCGCCGGAGCCCGAGCTCGCCGAATATGTTCGCGGATTCGCACAGCGCCACGAAGCGACGCTGCTCGTGCAGGAGGCCCGCGGCGGTTTCGCAACCGCGGTCAATCGCGCGCTATGGCTGCATCGCGATCGCGACGCGGTGGTGCTGCACTCCGATGCCGAGGTTGCCAACGACTGGCTCGACCGACTCGCCTGGCACGCCAAAGGGTCCGGCGTCGGTGCGGTCGCGCCGTTTGCCAACGCGTACGGCGCGGCCACCTATCCGCTGCCGCGTGCGGTGAATCCGTTGCCGCCGGGATACGATATCGCGGCCCTCGATGCGTTGTTCGCGCGTGCCAACGCGCGCAGCTCCACGCCGCTCCCCGCGGTGGACGGGCCCTGCGTGTATTTCGTACGCGAATGTCTGTCGGCAATCGGTGCATTCGACAGCGCACCACTCGGCAGCGACTACGGCGTCATTGCCGACTTCTGCGTGCGCGCCGGCAGCGCCGGGTTCCAGCACCTGCTCGCCGGCGATGTGTTCGTGGGCCACGAAGGCCATGTGTCGTATGGCCCCGAAGGGGAACGCCTGCGCGCGCGCAGCGACTTCGCGCTCGAGCAGCTCTATCCCGATTACGGATTGAAGCGCGCGGCTCTGATCAAGGACGAGCCGGAGCGGCCGTTCGCGCGCCGCGTCGACCTGCTGCGTCTGGCCGAAGCGAAGCGGCCCATCATCGTATTCGTTTCGCATCCATGGGGCGGCGGCATCCGCCGGCACATGCACGACCTTGCCGCGCTCATCGGCGACGCGTGCATCGTGCTGTTCCTCGAGCCGGCCGCGCAGCACTCGGTGAAGCTGCACTGGCCGCGCGAGGGCGAGGGCTTCGCGGCGTACTTCGAGCTTCCCAACCAGATGGGGATGCTCGCCGAAACGCTGCGTGCGCTCGGCGTTGCGCGCATGCATTTCCACCACGTGCACGGGCTTCCGCGCGAGATTCTCGACCTGCCGGCCGCGGCGGGACTGCCCTACGACTGCACGCTGCACGATTACTACTCGATCTGTCCGCAGTACCACCTGGTCGACGAGAAGGGCCGCTATTGCGGAGAGCCCGACGCGCAGGGCTGTGCAGCGTGCCTTGCCAAGCGTCCGCCGCAGTGGGACATGGATATCGTCGCATGGCGCACGGCGTTTCGCGATCTGCTGCGCGGGGCGCAGCGCGTGATCGCGCCGTCGCAGGACGTCGCGCAGCGCGTGCGACGCTACTTTCCCGAGCTCGGCATCGAAGTTTGGCCGCACCCCGAGGCCGCGCCGCCGCCTGCACCGCGCGTGGTGCGCGTGGTGGTGCTGGGCAATCTTTCGCCCGAAAAGGGATTGCACGTCGTAGCCTCATGTGCACGCGATGCGCAGGCGCGTCATCTTGCTCTGGTGTATCGCGTGCTCGGCTCGACCACCGAACCGGTGCCGCAGGCGCCCGAAGCCCCGCTCACCATCTACGGCCAGTACGACGATGCGGACCTCGCGCGCTTGCTTGTTGCAGAGAAGGCCGACGTGATCTGGTTCCCGGCGCAGGTTCCGGAAACGTACTCGTACACGCTGTCGGTCGCGCTCGCATCGGGTCTGCCGATCGTCGCGTCGGCACTAGGTGCCTTGCCTGAGCGGCTCGCGCATCACTCGCGCAGCGTGACGGTGGCGTGGAATGCTCTCGCAGCGGAGTGGAATGCCGCGTTGCTCACCGCGGCAGGCGCGACGCCTCGTCCGGCGTCGATGGCAGAACCGGTGGTCAGCGCCACGCGCGCCATCGTGTCGTAACCGCTCGATGGATCCGGCTCGTTACCGCGCTCGTTATATCGCCGCGTTGCCGGCTGCGGCGCAACGTGCGCGTGCGCCTACCGAGCTGCCGCCCCTGGGCTCGCATCACTGGTATCCGCCCGGCGGCCAGACCGAGGCCGCGCCGCTGGCGCTGCCGGAGCTGTTTACCGCCGGTGTGGAATGCGGACACACCGAAGCGCGCCTCGAGCTCAAGCGGCGCATCGTGGTGGTCGACGCACAACTCGAGCAGTTCCGCAGCGTGCGCGACAAGGCGCAGGACGACCGCGAGCAGCTCGCCTCGGACCTGCTCGTGACGCAGCGCGAGCTCGTCCGGATGCGCCAGCAAGCCGCCGACACGCAGGTGGTGATCGGCCAGCTGCAGACCACCATCGGACAGC
>DATKLH010000259.1:0-16718 GCA_035542515.1 Casimicrobiaceae bacterium | reverse complement strand
CTTCGAAGCCTCGGCTTTACGCTCAGCGCATCGTCGATCATTTCGGCTTCGCGTCGCACTTCGTCGCCGTGTATGGCGCCGACCTCGAGGGCCGGCTCGACGACAAGCGAGCGCTGCTGGCGCACCTGATCGAACGCGAAGGCGTCGACCGTTCAAAGGCGGTGATGATCGGCGATCGCATGCACGATATCCGCGCTGCGAAGATGCATGGCGTGCGCGCGGTCGGCGTGCTGTGGGGATACGGCACGCGCGCGGAGCTTGTCGCAGCCGGAGCCGACGAGCTGGTCGCCACTCCGGCAGAGCTGGAGACGCTGCTCGCCCGCTAGCGTCCCGTTCCGAAGGCGGCTCGCGAAGTTGCCCGAGGGGATACGCAACAACTCACGCCATCGCGGAAAGAATGGCGCGCTGGGCGAAGCGGTTCGCACTGGATACCGGGAAGATCCTCAAGCGCAGCGACAATCGAGCGCGTCATTTTTCGCCCGTTTGCGCGCAACGGGAGTTCCGCCACGGAACTACAACTCGGCGTAGCGATACATCAGACCGTTTTCGACCGATCCTTCGACCAGTCGCGCCACGACCCGCTCGGCGACCGTCGCGGGCGGCTGCAGTTGTCCGCTGGCATGGAAGCCGCGGAACATGTCGACCGATGGAACGCGCGCCTTGTCCTGCGAGCGCATGAACACCTGCATGTCGGTATCGATGATGCCGGGCCGCAGGCTGATCGCCTCGATACCGGTGTGCTGGGTCTCGGCTGCGATGGACTGCGTCAGCATTTCGAGTCCCGCCTTGGCGATCGAATAGATGCCGCCCCCGGCAATCGCCGATTGCGCTGCGCCCGATGAAACGTTGATGATGCGTCGCTGCGCGTTCGAGCTGCGCATCGCCTCGACGAACGCATTGCAGAGCAGCGTCGGCGCGGTGAGGTTGACCGCGATCGACGCGGCGATCTGCTCCTCGTCGAGCTCGCCGATGATGCCCACCGGCGAGGCAAGCGCGGCGTTGTTGATCAGGCACACCCGTGCGTGCCGGCCCTGCGCGAGGGCTTGCAGCTTGGGCCAGACGATCGGGCGGATGCTTGCCACGTCGGCGAGATCACACTGCACCAGTTCGAACGCAGGACCCGCGAGCGACGACGGAGCGCTTCGGCCTACGCCGATCACCGACCAGTGATGGGCGAGCAAACGCGCGGCAAGCGCCTCGCCGAGCCCGCGCGATACCCCGGTCACGATGGCAGTGTCCATTCACTTCTCCTTGTCGCGACCGCCGACGATGCGCACCGTGGCGCGGTGCGACGAATCGCTAACGTCCTCCGGACATCGAGAGCACGATCACGACGATGACGAATATCACGAGGACGAGCAACGCGATCTTCCACGGGCTCTTCGGGTACTCGCCGCGGATCACCGCGGTCACGCCATTCATCACGCATTGGAAGCGCCGCGGTCCGTAGGTGTAGCCGAGCAGCCACACCGGCGCGAGCATGTGCTTGAACGTCTGGCCGCTGTAGTCGGCCTGCACGGCGAGGTTGCGGAAGGTGTCGCCGGGAATCTGCTGCGCACACAACGCTTGCAGCTTCTCGTCCATCGCCTGGCGCGCGCGTTGGGCCGCACCGACCAGATCGATCTGGTAGCGCTCGACCACCCAGCCGGCGAGATATCCCGCGTCGTACGGCTTCGCTTCCTGCGTTGGAAACGGCTCGATCGCGCGCACGAGCTGCGGGTGAACACCGATCGACGCGCAGACGAGGTCGTCGTCGAAAAAATGCGAAACGTGGCCCGCCGCGGGCTCCCAGCGCACCTGGCGGACCTGGCGCGTGCGCGTCTGGCCGTTCTCGACGTAGGTCTCGGTCACGTAGTAGTAATAGCCCGCTTCGGCCGTCCAGTCGGCTTCGACTTGGGCATCGAAGGTCCAGTACGGCAGGTAGATGCCGCGCACGGTATCGGTGAGCGCGCGTTTCTTGAGCGCATTGGGCGCGAACCACAGCTTGCCGTACCACGCGCGGATGCCGTCGCGCGCCTGCGCTTCCGACACGCGGAACGGCAGAACGCTTTCAGGCGTGAACGCCGCCTTGGTCTCCTCGTAGGGAACCAGTTGCGCGGATCCGCAGAAATCGCAGTTCTGCGCCTGGCGCGCGGGATCGAGCACCGAGATCGCGTTGCAGCTTTGGCAGCGGACCATGCGTTTCTGCAGGCCCCAGCCGCGCTGGTCGTCGGTGATGCCGCGCAACGCTGCAACCAGATCGTGCTCGACGATCTGCCCGTCGGCCGCGAGCTTCAACGGCGACTCGGTCCCGCAGAACGGACAGATCAGCTTCTGCTTCGCCGGGTTCCAGACCGCTTCGCCACCGCACGCGGGACAGGCGAACTTCGCGCGTGCATCGGTCGGCGTCGGTGGCGCACCTCGCTCGGCGTCGGGAGAAGGCGCGGCGGGCGTCACGTGCGGGAGCGGCGGTTTGCGAGTCGCTGCGAGGGGCGGTCAGGTGATCGCGTAACCGATCACGCGCCACACGCCATCAGGCTCGCGCTCGAGCGTGACCGTCTCGCCATGCCCAGCTTCGTGCTCGAACGAGGTCCGGAACACGACGAAGGCGTAGTCCCCCTCGGGCGCGCCCTGGAAGTTCTTGTCGAAGCGGGTTTCGACGATCGCGCGCTGCACGAGCTTGCCGAGCGGCTCGCGCGCCTGCTTCATGCCGTCGATCCAGCGCTGCATGCCGATCGCATTCTGGAATTTCTTGCCGGCCTGCTTCCAGCTCGCCTCGACATCGCCGCGATCGATCAGCGCGAGCCATTGTCGCGCAGTGGACTGGACCATGGAGTCGCGCGGATCCTGTGCGCTTGCCGAGAACGAAATGCAAAGTGCGAGCACCGCGAGCGCGGCACACAACAGTTGCGCAGCGGGAAAGGTCGCCAGGCGTCTCACGATTGCAGGAAAGTATCCACGGCCGCGCGTGTGACTCGCCATTGCGTCCCGATCTTCTTGCCCTTGAGATCGCCCGCCTCGAGGCTCGCAAGCACGTCGGATTCCGCGACCCCGAGGATTTGCGCCACTTGCGCCGGATTCAGGAGTTCGATGGAACCGCCCGCGCCGCCTCCATTGGCCGGCGGTGCCGCAATCCCCGGCGTGGACTGCGCCATCACGCCGCCGGGCTGGTTCATCATCTGCTGCGCCATCGCCATGCCGACCGCCATCTCGGCGCCCACACCCGCGATCCCGGTCCCGCCCTTTTCCATGCCCTGTGCCATCTGGAACTTGACGTAGTCGTTGAGGTTCCCGACCGCCGCCATGCTCGAGCGCTTGTCGATAGCCTGCTCGACTTCGGGCGGGACGGAGACATTCTCCACGATGAACGACGTCATCGTGAGACCGTACTTGGCGCCGAGGATCGGATTGATCACCGGCATCAGCGCTTCTCCCAGCTCGCCGTAGCGCGCAGCGACATCGAGCGCCGGCACCTTGGCGGTGGCGAGCGCATCGGAGAACACGCTCACGATGCGCGAGCGCATGGTGTCGTTGAACTCGTCGAGACGGAAGTGATCGTCGGTGCCGGCGACCTCCTTGAGGAACTTCGGCACATCGGAGATCCGGAAATCGTACGTGCCGTAGGCGCGCAGGCGCACGATCCCGAAATCCTGGTCGCGCATCATCACCGGGTTGGCGGTGCCCCACTTGTTGCCGGTGAACAGCCGCGTGATGACGTAATAGACGTCGGCCTTGAACGGACTTTCGAACGCGTACTTCCATCCCTTGAGATCGCTGAGGATCGGGATGTTGTCGGTGGTCAGCGTGTATTTGCCCGGCCCGAACTGGTCGCCGAACTGCCCGAGGTAGACGAACTGCGCGACCTGCGACTCGCGTACGATCAACTGCGCGCCGTTCTTGATCTCCTTGTCCTCGTCGGGAAAGCGGTAGGAGAGCGTGTCGCGCGAATCATCGGTCCACTCGATGATGTCGATGAACTGCTTGCGCAGAAAATCGGTGAGGGCCATACGGAGGCTCCGGCGTGATGTCGTGACTGCTCGAAATGGGTACGAGGTCCTGGGTACGAGCTGTGAGTGTGCCCAAGCGGGCGCTGCAAGAGGCGCTACCCTTCAACGCGTATCGACGTCGCGGTCTCGCGTGCCGTGCACCGCAGGCACGCTCACACCTCGCAGCTCGAACCCATGCCGCTCACGGCTTCGTCGCCGCGATCTTCTTCGCCTCTGCCTCCGCGCTGGTCATTTCCTGCTCGATTTGCGCCAGCGGGAGCGCGCCGGGAACGATCGTACCGTCGGCGAAGACCAGCGTAGGCGTAGCCGAGATGCGCAGCGATGCGCCGAGCGCCTGCGTCTGCGCCACCGGGTCGCCACAGTCGCCGGCGTTGTCGGGTACGGTACCGCTCTCGAAGAACTGGTTCCACGCGGTCACGCGATCGGGGGCGCACCAGATCTTCTTGGACTTGCTGGCCGCTTCCGGATGCAGCTGGTCGATCGGGAACAGGAAGGTATAGATCGTCACGTTGTCGAGGCCCTTCATCTCCTGCTCGAGCCTGTGGCAGAACGGGCAGTCCGCGTCCGAGAAGACGATCAGCTTGCGCTCGCCGTTGCCCTTGACGCGCTTGAACGCGAGATCCATCGGCAGCTTGTCGATGGCGACGCGGTTGAGCTTGCGCGAACGAGCCTCGGTGAGGTTGGTCTTGGTATTCGCGTCGTAGATCGACCCGACGATGATGTAGTTGGCTTTCGCATCGGTGTAGATCAGCTTGTCGTCGAACATCACCTCGTAGAGCCCGAGGTAGTTCGTCTTGGCCATGTGGGTGATCGAAACGCCCGGGAACTTCGCCTCCAGTGCCTTCTTGAGCGCGATGGTCTCCGGCGTCGCGGACGCGCTCGTCGCTTGCGAGCTCGCCGCTTGCGTGCTCGCCGTTTGCGCGCAGGCCAGCGGCACGGCCACCGCGAGCGCAAGAACGGCCGCGGCACGGCGCAGGTGGACCGATACGGTAGACGACATCTAGGGCTCCGAATTCGAGTAAGGCGCGTTGGACAGTCTAACGCAGTGCAGGTTGCGCCAGCAGCCGCTTGACGGCCGGAAGGTGGTCCACGGCGGTCATTCCGAAGTTGCGGAGCGCGCGCGCCCACGGCGCAGGCTCGCCGAACAGCCGCACAAGCCCGTCGGTGACAGCTTGCATGGCGAGCACCGGTTCTGCGCGCAGCCTCGCGTAGCGCGCCAGCAGCATGGGCGCGCCTGGATCGGCAACCGGTCCGCGCGAAGCGAGCACCTCCGCGAGCGCGCGTGCATCGCCGAAGCCGAGATTGACACCCTGGCCCGCAAGCGGGTGCACGCCGTGCGCAGCGTCACCGACCAATGCAAGCCGGTGCGCGATCGGCGTACGAAGCCGAAGGAAGCGCAGCGGAAAGCCGCGTGACGCGGTGAGCGGAACCAGCTCACCGAAGGCGGCCTCGCCGGCCGCTTGAACCTCGGCGGCCAGGTCGGGCTGCGGGAGCGCGAGCAGGCGCTCGGCCTCAGCCTGCGGCGCGGACCATACGATCGACACGCGCCTTCCCGGCAGCGGCAGCCACGCGAGCACGCCGCCGTCGCGTCGAAACCATTGACGCGCGTCGCCATGATGTGCGCGCTCGCAGGTGAAATTGGCGACCACCGCCGTCTGGTCGTAGCGCCGCGGAGTCGCAGTCATGCCCGCCGCTTCGCGAACCCACGAATGCACCCCGTCGGCGGCCACGATCAAGCGAGCCCGCACAGCCGTGCCGTCCGCCAACAGCAGGCGGCCCGCATCCGCCGACCAGTCGAGCGCGCTGAATGTGGCATCTCCGATCACCTCCACACCGCTCGAATGAACGCATGGCACCAACGCCGCGCGCAGCGCGCTTTCCTCGACGATCCACGCCAACGCCCGTTCGCCGAGCTCGAACGCCGAGAACTCGAGCATGCTGGAACCATCGCCGCGCACGTGCATCGTCTCCACCGCGCTTACGCGATCGGGCGGCAAGGACTGCCACGCGCCAAGGCCATGAAGGAACGCCGCGCTGCCCGGGCTGATCGCATAGACGCGCGAATCCCACGCGTCCGCATCGAATTCCGGACTGCGTATCGGCGCCCGATCGGCAAGCGCCACGCGCAACCCGGATTGCGCAAGCGCGGCAGCCAGTGCGAGGCCGACAAGGCCGGCGCCGGCGATGAGGACGTCGTAATCGGAGCGAGCGGTCACGTGCTGATCAGGCGAGGGGCGAGGGGCAGTGCGCTATGGGCGATAGGCCATGGACGATAGGCGATGGGCCATGGGCGATAGGCCCATGCCGCCAGCCGCGCCTGCGATGCGCAAACGGCAGGTAACGAAGCCGCTGCTTCTCCACCCTGAGGAAGCACTTCCTCCTTAGCCACTGAGGTTTGCATGGACCCATCGCCGGTCGCCTATCGACCCATCGCCTATCGCCTCGCCTATTGCCTATCGCCTAACCATCAGTCGAGCGTTTCGACAACGATCTGCTGATTGGTGTAGATGCAGATCTCGCCGGCGATCATCAGCGACTTGCGCACGATGTCGACGGCCGGAAGCTCGGTGTCCTGCAGCAGCGCGCGCGCCGCCGCAAGCGCGTATGCACCGCCGGATCCGATCGCCACCACGCCGTGCTCCGGCTCCAGCACGTCTCCCGTTCCGGTGATCACGAGCGAGGCGGATTTGTCCGCAACCGCCAGCATCGCTTCGAGCCGGCGCAGGATGCGATCGGAGCGCCAGTCCTTGGCCAGTTCCACCGCCGAGCGCGTGAGATGGCCCTGGTGCTTCTCGAGCTTCGCCTCGAAGCGTTCGAACAGCGTGAACGCGTCCGCCGTCGCACCGGCGAAACCGGCGAGCACGCGATCGTGATACAGCCGGCGCACCTTGCGCGCCGTCGACTTCATGACGACCTGGCCAAGCGTCACCTGACCGTCGCCGCCGATCGCCACGCCGCCGTTGCGGCGCACCGAAAGGATGGTGGTTGCGTGCAGATTTTCCATGGACCGTGTAGTTCGGTGGCTAACCGCGGTGTGCGCACGTGGCCGCGCCGCGGGTGCGGCACGCTGCGAACGAATCGGCCGTTATTGCGCCTTCTTGACGAAATGGCGCGGCGAGATGCCGATCAGCAGCAGCAGCGCGCGAATGATCGGCGACGCGCCGACGATCTGGACCGAGCGACGTTGGAGCTCGACACGGTTGATCGCGTTGAGCAGGGCGCCCGCGCCCACGAAGTCGATGCGCTCCACGGCCGTCATGTCGATGACCACGACGGCGCGACCCGTCGCGTGCTCCGCCAGCCGCGCGAACGTCGGGTTCGCCGACCCGAGCAAAGTGCCGGACCACACCAGTTCTTCGCCGACCACCTGGGTCGCCGCTTCCGACGCAGCGGTCTCGCTTGCAACACCCGGTGAGGTGGTGAGCGGCGGCGGTTCCCACGATGGGGGCGACAGCTCGAAGGTGACCGCGAACTCCACCGCGCGGTCGTCGAACAGCGATTGATTGTGGTCCCACTGCAGGAGCTCGAGCGACAGCTGCCACGCTCCTTCGCCCCCGTCGCGACCTTTGCGCACGCGCGCCTCGAGCGCCTCGCGCAGCTTCTCGGGTCGCTGGATCGCGAGGTTCATGCGCTGCTTGCGTGCGGTTGCCAGCGCATCGGCAAGGCGCTTGGCGCCGGCGTCGTCGAAATCGGTGAGTGTCGCCAGGTCGAGCCTTGCCTTGGGGACCCGCTTTTCGATCGCGCGCCGCAGGCCTTCGAGCTGCGCCGCGTTGGCGGTGAGCGCACCGCTGACAGCGATGTAACCGCCGGTATCGCTCTTCGCGGTCGATGAGGGACGCGCGAACGACTCCTCCCAACCCGGCGCCGAACGCTCGAACTGGACCACGTATTGAAGCGCGTACTGGTCGAACGCCGCGCGGTCGCCGCACCGCTGCAGCAGATCGAACAGCGCAAGCCACGCGAGCGGCGACTGCCGCGCGTCGGCATCGCTTTCCACACCTTGCTCGAGCAGCGTGCGCGCCTGTGCGGCCTGTGCGCTCGCGTAGAGCAGCGCGGCGTTCTCGAGGACCGAGCAGAGCCCGGGGTTGGCCTGCGCGACCTCGATGGCCGATGGGGCCGCGGACCACTGCATCAGGCTTGCGCCGGTCACCGTGATGTCGGCGCCAGGCTCGATCGACGGGCGGCCGCCGCGGGCGCCGACTTGAGCGGCCATTTCGCGCGCCGAGACGGGACGCGGCCGGTCACCCGGCTGGCGGCGGTCCTTGGACGGGTCGGGTTTCTTGGCGGGCGGCTTGGAAAACAGGGCCATGCGGCAATGAGACTTCCCGCCGAAGGCGGGGTTTCCGCCGATTATCGGCCCCTGGGGGGTCCGGGACAAGCGCAAGCCCCTTCATCGCGTCCTCCGTGTGGCGGAGAACGCGCCTCGACGCCTCGGAGGACCGACGGCAACCCACACCGCCGCTCCGGAGCATCGAACGGCAGCCGGGCCGCTGGGGTCGGCTGCCGCGCTACGACGACCTCAGGCCTTGGCGAGGTTCTGCTCGGCGAAGCTCCAGTTCAGCAGCTTGTCGATCACGGCATTGACGTGGTCGGGCCGGCGGTTCTGGTAATCCAGGTAATAGGCGTGTTCCCAGACGTCGATGGTGAGCAGCGGCGTCTGGCCCTTGGTGAGCGGATTGTCGGCGTTGGCGGTCTTGACCAGCTTGAGCTTGCCGCCTTCGGCGACGAGCCACGCCCAGCCAGAGCCGAATTGCGTCACCGCGGCCTGTGCGAAGTCCTTCTTGAACTGGTCGTAGCCACCGAGATCCGAGTCGATCATCTGCGCGATGCGTCCGGTCGGCTTGCCGCCTCCGTTGCCGCGCAGGCAGTTCCAGTAGAAGGTGTGATTCCACACCTGCGCGCCGTTGTTGAAGGTGCCGACCTTGTCGGCCTTGCCGGCAGTCTCGGCGATGATGCGCTCCAGCGGCGCGTTCTCGTAGTCGGTTCCCTTGACGAGATTGTTGAGGTTGTCGACGTACGCCTTGTGATGCTTGCCGTAATGAAACGACAGCGTGTTTGCGGAGATCACCGGCTCGAGCGCGTTGTCGGGGAAGGGAAGCGGCGGAAGGCTGAACATGCGTTTGGGCTCCTACGCTTGGGATGGATCGGGATGCGAAACGCCGGCCCTGATACGGCAGCCGGCGCGGGGGTGGGGAACGACGCAGTGAAACGCGAAGAAGTGACGGCGCGAACAACGGGCGACGCGTTTGAAGCGCCCTGCCCGCGGGTTCACGCGTTCACGTATTCGCGCTCCTCGGGACGGTCAGTCGCCATACAGCTTTTGCACGCGCTCGCGGCGCTCCTGCGCTTCGATCGACAGGGTCGTCATGGGGCGAGCGATCAGGCGCGGCACACCGATCGGCTCGCCGGTCTCCTCGCAGTAGCCGTAGGTGCCGTCGTCGATCATGCGCAGCGACTTCTCGACCTTCTTCAGCAGCTTCCGCTCGCGATCGCGCGTGCGCAGCTCGAGGGTGTATTCCTCTTCCAGCGTGGCGCGATCGGAGGGGTCGGTGGTGATTTCGTTCTCGCGCAGATGCTCGCCGGTGTCGTCGGCGTTGCGCAGGATCTGGTCGCGAATGTCCATGAGGCGCTTGCGGAAGAACGCAAGCTGCGCCTCGTTCATGTAGTCCTTCTCGGGCGCCTTGAGGATCTCCTCCTCGGTCAGCTCCCGGGGCTTTTTCACTGCCGTCGCGGTCTTGGATGCCATGACTTGAACGTTTCCTGCCACGTTGTTGGCGAAGCCTGCCGAGGACTCGCGGAAATCCGCCCGAGGCGCGCCGCACCAAATTGCACATTATAGCCTGCAAGTTCTGCCGCGCGCGAGTCACGCTTCGCGATGCGGCCGATCCCGGCCGTGCCTCGGGGCACGCGTCCGTATAATCCCTGAATCCCGAGGAATTTCAATGACAGACGCGCCTGCGCGGCGGACTCTCCCACGCCCCGACGATCTGCACCTCCACCTTCGCGACGGCCGCGCGATGGCCGACGTGCTCGCACCGACGGCACACGTCTTCGGGCGAGCAATCGTCATGCCTAATCTCAAGCCGCCGGTTACCACCGTTGAGCTGGCGCAAGCCTACCGCGACCGCATCCTGGCGGCGCTGCCGGCCGGAAGCCGTTTCACGCCGTTGATGACGCTTTATCTCACCGACTCGACGTCGAGCGCCGAGATCGCCAGAGCCCGCGCGAGCGGCTTTGTCCACGCTGTGAAGTACTACCCCGCCGGCGCGACGACGAATTCGACGGATGGCGTCACCTCGCTCGACCGCGTGTACCCGGTGCTGGCAGCGATGGAACGCGCCGGCCTTCCGCTCGCAATCCACGGCGAAGTGACCGATCCCGATGTCGACATGTTCGATCGCGAACGGGTCTTCATCGAACGCGAGCTCACGCGCATCGTTCGCGACTTCCCGGGCCTGAAGATCGTGCTGGAGCACGTCACCACTGCGGATGCCGTCGCCTTCGTACGCGACGGTCCCGGCACGCTGGCCGCGACGATCACGCCCCAGCATCTGAAGTGGTCGCGCAATGTCCTGTTCGCAGGCGGATTGCGCCCGCATTTCTATTGTCTGCCCATCCTCAAGCGGGACACGCATCGGCGGGCACTGGTCAGCGCGGCGACATCGGGAAACGCCAAGTTCTTCCTCGGCACCGATTCGGCACCGCACGCGCGCCACACCAAGGAAACTTCGTGCGGGTGTGCCGGCTGCTTTTCGGCACCGCTTGCGCTGCCGCTGTACGCCGAGGTGTTCGAGGACGCCGGTGCGCTCGATCGACTCGCCGACTTTGCGAGCGTGAACGGCGCGAAGTTCTATGGGCTGTCGCTCAGTGTCGACACCGTCACGCTGGTGCGCGAGAGCTGGCGTGTACCGGAAACGTATGCGTTCGGCGACGACGTGGTCGTGCCGCTTTGCGCTGGCGAAACGATGCGCTGGCGGGTGGCCTGAACGCGCAGCGCGCGCGGCGCTCGAGCGTGGACCAACGGCCCGCGCGATCGGTTCGCTTGCGAACCTGATCGCGCTTCGTCGCATTTGTCGCGTGACGGCCGCAGGGCCGCCCCAAGGCCGTCACGCTGCCTTGAGATCGGACGAAAGTATCGTGCGATGCGCGCCACCCCGCGCTCGAGGCTGCACGCTTACCGCATCGCGAAACTTTCGTCCGCGTGTATAGCCGAAGCCGACCGATAAGCCGGGTTCTGTTACGGCGCCTTTTCGAAGGGCGCTATGACCGTCATTCCTCTAGGCGTTGCGTTACCGCAACGCTCGAGCCGCCTACCCGCGGACTACGCGAGCAGCATCATCGTCCGCCTACTTGGCGTTGCTCCGGATGGAGGTTGCCGCGTTTCACCCGCCTCCGATGAAGGAAGCGACTCGTCTCTGTGGCCCTGTTCCTCGCCTTGACCGGCGCGCGAGCGTCGGCTTATAGCGGCCGGGTGTTACCCGGCATCCCGCTCTGTGGAGCCCGGACTTTCCTCTACCGCGCGAGCGCGGCAGCGACGATCTGGTCGACTTCGGGACATCGATCATGCGGGCAGCGACCGCAGAACTCAAGCACTAAATGGGGAGGAGGACGCGTTTTCTTCAGGCCCTCCGAAACAATCCGCGGACGGCGCAAGGCCATCGGCGACGCAAGCACTATTTCCAGCGCCGCCTTGGCCGACGCACATCGCGGAGGATTTCGCGCGCCGCGTTGCGACCCGGGATGCCGGTCACGCCGCCACCCGGATGGGCGCCCGAGCCGCACAGGTAGAGATTGCGAATCGGCATGCGGTAATCCGCGTGGCCGAGCACCGGTCGCGCCGAGAACAACTGGTCGAGGCCCAATGCGCCATGGAAGATATCGCCGCCGACCAGTCCCAACTCGCGCTCCAGATCGAGCGGTGTCAGCGAGCGACGTCCCAGCACGCTCGCCTTGAAGTTCGGCGCGACGCGATTCACCGTATCGATCATCAGGTCGGCAACGTCGTCGCGGAAGTCGTCCCAGGTGCCGCCGGGTCGAATGGTTTCGATCCGCGGATGCACATGCTGGCAGAAGAGGCTCGCCACGTGCTGGCCCGCGGGTGCGAGCGAATCGTCGACCACCGACGGTATGAGCACTTCGACGATCGGCGCGGTCGACCATCCGTGCTCGCGCGCCGAGAAGTATGCGCGCTCCATGTAGCGCAACGACGGCGCGATGATGATGCCGCTCGCGTGATGCGGCGCTGGCACCTTGCCGGGCAGCGCGGTGAAATCGGGCAGCTCCGCGAGCGCGACGTTCATGCGGAACGTGCCCGATGCGCAGCGATAGCCCGCGATGCGCGCGCGGAAATCGGCGTCGAGATGATCCGCGTCGACGAGCTCGTCGAAGAGCAGCTTGGGATTCACGTTGGCCACGACGCGCGGCGCCTCGACCACCTCGCCGTCGTCCAGTTCGACGCCTCTGACGCGCTTGGCCCCGATCAGCACGCGGCGCACCGCCGCCTGCGTGCGAATGGTGACGCCGCGTGCCGCGCACTCGGCCGCCATCGCCTGCGTGATCGCACCCATGCCGCCGCGTGCGTGGCCCCATTGACCGCGCTTGCCGTTGACTTCGCCGAATACGTGATGCAGCAGCACATATGCGCTGCCCGGGGCGTAGGGACTCTGGAAGTTGCCCACGACGGCGTCGAAGCCGAATGCGGCCTTGATCGGATCCGATGCGAACCAGCGATCGAGGATTTCGCCGGCACTCTTGGTGAACAGGTCGAGCACATCGCGCTGCGCGGCAAGCTCCAGGCGACGAAACGGTCGCGCCACTTTCAGCGCATCGACCATCGCGTGAACGCCGCCGCCGACGTTGGGCGGTGTGACGTGCAACATGCTGCGCAGCACCTCGGCCACGCGATCGAGCATCGCGTAATACGCGGGAAGCGCCTGCGCGTCCGCGCGGGAGAATTTCGCGACCTCCGCCTGGGTGGCCGCGATGCCGCCGCCGACCTTCAGGTAGGCGCGATCGTCGATGGGCAGGAAGTTCGACAGCGGCCGCTCGACAATCGTGAGTCCGTGCGCGGCAAGGCGCAGGTCGCGAATGACCTGAGGGTCCAGCAGGCTCACCGTGTAGCTCGCCGTCGAGTTGCGGAACCCGGGCCGGAACTCCTCGGTCACCGCGGCGCCACCAACGATCGCGCGCCGTTCGAGCACGCAGACGCGCAGGCCTGCCCGCGCGAGATAGGCCGCGCAGGTGAGGCCATTGTGACCGGCGCCGATGACGACGGCGTCGAAGCGGTGAGGATCGCGGGGTGCCAAGGCTGCAGCGGATCTTCGATTAGCGACGGCGCAGCCGTCGCGCCAAGGGCGGCTTAACGACGCGTTGCACGAACCAGCGCATCAACCTCGGATGCATGCGGTCTGCAGCAGAGACCCATTGAAGTCGTCCGTGCTCGCGCGTGGTCCGTGATCAAGAGGGCAGACGATGCGCGCTCATTCGTCGAGCCCGACCGCCACGGTCGAATAGCCGGCGTCGACGTAGGTGATCTCGCCGGTGATGGCACTCGACATCGATGAAAAGTAGAACGCCGCGACATTGCCGACTTCGTCTATTGTGACGTTGCGACGCAGCGGCGCGAGCTGCTCGATGCGCGAAAGCAGCTTCGAAAAACCGGCGATGCCCGCGGCAGCGAGCGTCTTGATGGGACCCGCCGAGATCGCGTTCACGCGGATGCCCTCGGGGCCGAGCGACGCCGCGAGATAGCGCACGTTCGCCTCGAGACTCGCCTTCGCAAGGCCCATCACGTTGTAATTGGGAACCGAGCGAACGGCGCCGAGGTAGGTCAGCGTCAGAAGCGATGCGTCGCGCTCCTGCATGAGCGGTCGCGCGCCCTTGGCCAGCGCCGCGAAGCTGTAGCTCGATATGTCGTGCGCGGTCGCGAATGCACCACGCGACAACGAAGCCAGGTAGTCGCCCGCCAATGCCTCGCGCGGCGCGAACGCGATCGAATGCAGAAGGCCTTCGAGTCCACCCCATTCGCTCGCGAGCCTGTCGAACAACCCGGCGATGTCCTCGTCGCGCGTGACATCGCACGGCAGCACCGGACACGGGCCGAATTCCGCGGCAAGCCGCACCACGCGATCCTTCAGGTCGTCGTTGACGTAGGTGAACGCGAGCTGCGCGCCTTCGCGATGGCAGGCCTTCGCGACGCCATAGGCGATCGAGCGATTCGACAGCACGCCGGTGATCAGGATCCTGCGGTTCGCAAGCAGCGCCATGCGAGGCCTAGAAGGAAATCGGCAAGGTTGCGGAAAACACTCCGCACGCCAGCACGTTGTTGGGAACGCCGGGTCGCAACTCGGGAATGCTCGAGCCGTCGTAGATCAGCACGCTGCGTCCCATCAGGTCGACGGAGCGAACGCCGGCGACATGGACCTGGGCCTCGGTATTCCTTTCGGTATTGGACTGCAGCGGCGGGATCATGCGGCGCGGATCGACGCTCGAACCAGGAGGCGACCACAGCGGTCCTGCGGAGAACGCGTTGGGCGAGCTGCAATTGCCGTTCTCATGGAACGCCACACGAAAGGTTCCCTGCCCGACGTTCGCGATCGAAACGAGCACCGCCACGCCGTCGCCGCGATCCACCACACGCACCTTCCCGGAGATGCCGGATCCCAGCGGTCGTAATGGCGCCTCGATGCCGAGATTGGCCGGCGGGGGAGCCTCCTCGAAAGCGCGGTTGTTGCTGCACGCCGCAACGAGGAGCGCGGCTGCAACGACGACGCACGCAATTCGACGATGTCGTTGCATCCGAACCGACGACTGATCGTTAGGTGCGCGCGATCACGCCGCACGCGATGCGCGCGCCGGAGTTGCCCGTGGGCTGCGTCTTGTAGTCGTCGGGATCCTTGTGGACGATCACCGCCTTGCCGACGATGTCCGCAGGACCTTGACCAACGGCGACGCCGGTCAGCGTCGTGTCGAGCGAGGCGTTGCCCGACGCGTCGGCCTCGATCATTATCATGTCGCCTGCATGGTGATCGGCGTCCGCGGGATTGCCGTGCGGCTTCCCGGTGGGATTGAAATGCCCCCCGGCGCTCATGCCGTCGGGCGCGCTGCAGTCGCCCTTCTCGTGAATATGGAAACCGTGCTTGCCGGGCGGAACGCCGGTCAGCCGCGCACTCACGCGCACGTCGTTGCCTTGCTGGGTGAAGGTCACGGAGCCCTTCGCCGCGTTGGCCGCGGTGGGTGCCATCTGCGCGACCGCCTGCTGGCCCCACGCGTTCGCAGCCACGCATCCATACAACGCCATCACGACCGTTATCCACGCAGTGCGGGGCATGACTCCTCCGGAAAGTTGGTTCTGGGGGGGATGGATCTAATCGCGCAGGCCGGCCATCATAGGACATGCCCGGTGCGCTGCCAATTGCATGCCGAACTCCGCGCACGAGCGCGCGCCGCATCCAAAGTCTCGCCAGCGGTCCGCTTCCGCGGCATTGGTCGCGCGCCCAACTCCCCCGATGCGACGTTACGATGCGGCGAAGTTGCCGTAGAATCGCCCCCGCGCGAAGCACCGTGCGCGTTCATTCGGGGAGACATTCATGATCCACAAGATTGCGACGCGGGCCGTTCCTGCGATGGTCGCAACGCTACTCGCCGGGTGCCTGGGCGGGGGCAGCAACGACAACTTCGTCGTCAACACCAAGCCGTCCTTCGTCGGCACGATCACCAAGGCCACCTACGACGGCAATACCGATGACCTGCTCACCGCGGGGCTGGGCAAGTCGGGCCTTCAGTCCGCCACTGCGCCGGCTCCCGCCGATCCGGCCAATCCGACGGCAGCCGAGCTTCGACGCATCGCGATCTACAACAACTATCGAGCGTTGGTCGACGTCAATCCCAACGGCGGCTACGGCACGCTGTTCGGTCCCAACATCGACCCGAGCGGCAACAACACGCTGGGCGAGGGCAAGATCGCCGGCACCGAATACCTGGCCTACGACGACGACGGCACGGGCAAGACCAACGTGACCATGATGGTGCAGATCCCGGCGAGCTTCAACAAGGACAAGCCGTGCATTGTCACCGCGACCTCGTCGGGTTCGCGCGGCGTCTATGGAGCGATCGGTACCGCGGGCGAATGGGGCCTCAAGCACGGTTGCGCCGTCGCGTACACCGACAAGGGCACCGGCATGGGTGTCCATGACCTTGCGACCAACACCGTCAACCTGATCAACGGCGTACGCGCCGACGCGAACGTCGCGGGCAAGACCTCCAACTTCACGGCGAACCTGTCGGCGTCGGACCTGGCGAGCTTCCTCGCGGCCAATCCGTTCCGTGTCGCGGTCAAGCACGCGCATTCGCAGCAGAACCCCGAGAAGGACTGGGGCCGGTTCACGCTCGACGCGGTGCGCTTCGCCTTCTACGTGATCAACGAGCAGCTTGCCGACAAGTTCAACGACGGCACCAGCAAGTCCCAGTTCAAGCCCGACAACACGATCGTGATCGCATCGTCGGTATCCAACGGCGGTGCGGCGGCCATTGCAGCTGCGGAGCAGGACGGCGAAGGGCTGATCGACGGAGTGGCCGTGGGCGAGCCGGTGCTCGAGCTTGCGCCCAACCCGAAGCTCAGCGTCGCGCGCGGCGCAACGGTGATCACCGGCGGTGCGCGGCCGCTCTACGACTACTTCACGCTGGCGAACCTCTACCAGCCCTGCGCGTCGCTGTCCGCGCGGGCGGCCAACG
>DATKLH010000258.1:0-2044 GCA_035542515.1 Casimicrobiaceae bacterium | reverse complement strand
GCCATAGGGCCGCGGCAGCTTGAACGCCTGTCCTTTGAACAGCACGTCGTAGAAGCCCCAGGTTTTCGCGGTGAGCGCGGAGGGATATCCCATCTCGCCGGTTTGCGCCACCAGGGCGAGTCGCACGGCGCGCGAGGTCGCGTCGCCTGCGGCCCAGCTCTTGCGCGAGCCGGCGTTGGGCGCGTGGCGATAGGTGCGCAGCGACTGCCCGTCGACGAATGCGAGCGAAAGCGCATTGATGATCTCGTCGCGCGAAAGTCCGAGCAGGTTGCCGACCACCGCCGTCGACGCGGCCTTGACCAGCACGACGTGATCGAGCCCGACGCGGTTGAAGCTGTTCTCGAGCGCGATCACACCCTGGATCTCGTGGGCC
This sequence comes from Casimicrobiaceae bacterium, assembly GCA_035542515.1. Classification (GTDB taxonomy): domain Bacteria; phylum Pseudomonadota; class Gammaproteobacteria; order Burkholderiales; family Casimicrobiaceae; genus VBCG01. The sequence continues at coordinate 1,671 of DATKLH010000258.1, read as the reverse complement.
TTGATCATCGCGGTGAGCACGTCCTGCATCGTGAGCGGCTGGCGGCCGGACGGGGCTGCATTGCGCGAGACCCAATCCGCCGTCGCCAGGATGCCCCCGAGATTGTCGGACGGGTGACCCCATTCGGCGGCAAGCCAGGTGTCGTTGAAATCGAGCCAGCGGACCATCGCCCCGAGCGTGAATGCAGCCTGCACCGGATCGAGCTGGTAGTTGGTTCCCGGCACGCGCGCGCCGTTGGGAACGACGGTCCCGGGAACGATGGGGCCGAGCAGCTTGGTGCACGCCGGATAGGTGAGAGCCTCGAAACCGCAACCGAGCGTGTCGAGCAGGCAGTAGTGCGCGGTCGCGTACGCCTCGCTACTGGTGATGTGGAAATTGCTGACGTACTCGGCAATGTCGACCAGGACCTGGTCGGGCTTGGGACGGGCGGCGGAGGGCGGGTTGGAGGCGGTGGACATGGCATGAACCCGAGAAGCGTAGTTAGTAGCTGGCAGTTAGTTGTTAGTGTGCTCAGGTGCGGCGTCGGTGATAAGGACGCAGCCAGTGCGCGTCGAATCGCAATGAAAGCCAGGCGCTTTCACGTCGCGGCGACAAAGGCACACTAACTGCCAACTACCATCAACCAACTACGCAGTTCGAAGCTCAACTTCTCTGTTGCAACGGGACAAACTTCTGATCCTCCGGCCCGATGTAATTGGCCGACGGCCGGATGATCTTGCCGTCCTCGCGCTGCTCGATCACGTGGGCCGACCACCCCGAGGTGCGCGAGATCACGAACAGCGGCGTGAACATCGCGGTGGGCACGCCCATCATGTGGTAGCTCACCGCCGAGAACCAGTCGAGGTTGGGGAACATCTTCTTGACTTCCCACATCACCGACTCGAGCCGCTCGGCCACCCGATACAGCTTCATGTTGCTGGCGGCCTCGGAGAGCCTTCGCGCGACATCCTTGATGATCTTGTTGCGCGGATCGCCTATGGTGTAGACCGGGTGGCCGAAGCCGATGATGACCTGCTTCGCCTCCACGCGCTTGCGCACGTCGGCCTCGGCTTCGTCGGGTGAGACGTAGCGGTTCTGCACGTCGAACGCGAACTCGTTCGCACCGCCGTGCTTGGGTCCGCGCAGCGCGCCGATCGCGCCGGTGATGCACGAGTAGATATCCGACCCCGTGCCGGCAATGACGCGCGCCGCGAATGTCGAGGCGTTGAACTCGTGCTCGGCGTACAGGTTGAGCGAGGTATGCATCGCCTTCACCCACATCGGCGACGGCGCGCGGCCGTGCAGCAGGTGCAGGAAATGTCCTCCGATCGAATCGTCGTCGGTTTCCACGTCGATGCGCCTGCCGTTGTGGCTGTAGTGATACCAGTACAGCAGCATCGAACCGAACGACGCCATCAGGCGATCGGCGATGTCGCGCGCGCCCGGCACGTTGTGGTCGTCGCGCTCCGGCAGCGTGCAGCCCAGCGCCGAGCAGCCCGAGCGCATGACGTCCATGGGATGCGCGCCGGCGGGCAACGCCTCGAGAACCGCGCGCACCGGCGCCGGAAGGCCGCGAAGCGAACGCAGCTTCGCCTTGTACGCGGTCAGCTCGCTCTGCGTGGGCAGCTTGCCGTAGAGCACGAGGTACGCGACTTCCTCGTACTCGGCGTGTGCCGCGAGGTCGCGCACGTC
>DATKLH010000257.1:0-8912 GCA_035542515.1 Casimicrobiaceae bacterium | reverse complement strand
GGTCGCGATCAGCCACTCCCACCAGCGTTGGCGATCGGCTCCGCTGGGTTCGCCGTTTTCGATCCGCCACCGGAAATAGCGATCCGGCCAGCTCGGCGTTTCACCGGGATTGACGATGACGTTGCGCCACGCAACCGCGGTGGTCCCCGCGAAGGGCTCGAGCAGCATCGCGTAGCGGAAACGCTCGGCCAGCAAGCGGTATTCGATCCAGCGCTCATGCCAGCGACGCGCGCACCAATCGCGCAGTGCCTTCGGCGGCTTGTGTCCCGGCGAAGGCGTATAGCCGCGCAGGAACAGCAGGACGCCCACGACGATGAGCAGCACTTCAAGACCCGCGAAGGTGACGGCGAAACCCTTGCCGCTGGTCGCAAGCCACTGCACCAGCGACGTCGATTCGCTCGCCACCGCGGGCGCCGTGTCATGACGCACCAGCCAATGCTCCGCGATCTGCTCGAGGATCGCGAGCAAGCCGGCGAGCAGCGCAAGCGCGTAATTGACCAGGATCACGCCGCGATACAGGCCGCCATAGCGCAGCGACAGGCGATCGAGCAACCGGTACTCGTCGCGAAACGGCTCGAGCAGGGCGCTCGTCTCGCTGGGCAGCGCGGGGCTTTGCCCTTCCGCCGCAGCGTCGCGCGTGTTCGACCGCGCTTCGTTCGATGTGCCGGCGGATGATGCGACCGGTGGCGCTGCCGGATGAAGCGGTGACAGGGAGCCCGCAACCCGATGTTGCGAGGCGCGCCCACGGCGTCGATCGAAGACGCGCTCGAAGCGCGCATGGAAGCGACCCAGTGCGGTCTCGCTCGCGGGGTCGGCGTCATCGGACAGGCCGCGCAGGCCTTCGATATCGCGACCGAAGTCATCGAGCTTGCGCTCGTCGTCGGACGACAATCGCGTCTGCGTCGCGCGCAGGTGGACGCGAAAACGCCTGAACCATTCGACCTGGTCGGACGCTTCCGGGCGATCGCGCGCAACGGCACTCGCCACGTAGGCCATGCGGCGATCATACCGACGCGTCCGACACGGGCAAAGTGTCGGCGGTCGCCGTGCCTGACCGCCGAACGCTAGAGCTTGCGCACCAGGCCGACCATGATGCCGAAGATCTCGAGTGCCCCTTCCGGGCGGATCACCGGGTAGGCCTTGTTCTCGGGCTTGAGGACGAAGCGTCCCTGCTCGAGGTCGAGACGCTTCAAGGTGAATTGGTTGTCGACGATCGCTACGACGATGTCGCCCTTCTGCGCGGCTGCGCGCTTCTCGACAACGACCAGGTCGCCGTCGAAAATGCCCGCCTCGATCATCGAATCGCCGCGCACCCGCACGAGCACGGTCTGCGAGGGACGTTCGATCAGATAATCGTCGATGGTGACCGCATCGGCTTCGGCGTCGTCGACCGGATCCGGCAAGCCTGCACGCACCGGTGTCACGGCGAGCGGTCGAGCGAAGAACTTGCGCGTGGGCGCGAGACGACGATCCGGCGTCGCCTCGAGATAGCCTGCGAGCTTCAGCCGCGCGACCAGTGCGGCCACCGATGACTTCGATTTCAGTCCCAGCAACGATCCGATCGACGAGTACGATGGCAGCACGCGGTGGCGCGCGTAGTAGTCCTGCAGCGTCGCCAGATAGGAACGATCGTTCGACATGGCGGTAGAATAGCGAACGAACGTTCGCGGGTCAAGTCCTCACGTGTTTCCACGCCCCATCGCCATTGTCGACCTGGAAACCACCGGCACCCATGCCGGCGGCGATCGCATCACCGAGATCGGCATCGTGCGCGCGGAGCCTTGCGACGGCTCATGGCACTGCGTCGACCAGTGGTGCTCGCTGGTCGATCCCGAGATGCCGATCCCGCCGGCGATCCAGGTGCTGACCGGCATCACCGATGCCATGGTGCGCGGAGCACCCTGCTTTGCCGCGCTCGCCGACGAGGTCGCGCAACGACTTGCCGATTGCGTGTTCGTCGCGCACAACGCGCGCTTCGATTTCGCCTTCCTCAAGAACGCGTTCGCGCGACTGGACCGTTCGTTCACGGCGCGGGTCCTCTGCACGGTGCGACTGTCGCGCCGATTGTTTCCGGAAGCCGAAGGACATGCCCTCGATGCGCTGATCGCGCGACACGGCCTTCCGACGGAACAGCGGCATCGCGCGCTCGGCGATGCGCGCGCGGTCTGGTCGTTCGTGCAGGCCCTGTATCGCGAGCTGCCCGGCGAGCAGGTCGATGCGGCGATCAAGCGCATCCTGCGCATTCCGAGCCTGCCGCCGCGGCTGCCGCCCGATGCGATCGACGCGCTACCCGAATCACCCGGCGTGTACCTGTTCTACGGCGACAATCCGCTGCCGCTTTACATCGGCAAGAGCATCAACCTGCGGGAGCGCGTCGGCGCGCACTTCTGCAGCGATTGGCGCAGTGAAACCGATCTGCGCTTGTCACAGGAGATCAGACGCATCGAGCACGAGCCGTGCGCAGGCGAGCTCGGCGCGCTGTTGCGCGAGGCTGCGCTCGTCAAGACGCTGCTGCCGGCCCATAACCGGGCGTTGCGTCGCAAGACCGAAGCCGGCGTGCTGAAGCTCGAAGGCGGGCTGCCGCGCTTCGTCTGCATGCATCTTCTGGCCGCCGGCGAGTTGGACCACTCGCATGGTCCGTTCGCGTCGCGCGCAGCAGCACGCGCATGCTTGCGCGATCTCGCTCGCGACCACGAGCTGTGCTGGCTGCGGATCGGACTGGAACGGCGTCCGCAAGGCCCCTGCTTCGCACGCCAGTTGAAGCGCTGTCGCGGCGTGTGCGTCGGCGAGGAATCGGTCGCAGATCACGATGCAAGGCTCGCTGCGGCCCTTGCCGCGCGCGCCATTCCGCCCTGGCCGTGGCCGGGAGCTGCGTTGATTCGGGAATCGTCGCCGGAGGCGGACCGGATCGACGTGCACGTGATCCGGCAGTGGTCCTGGCAAGGGACGGCGCGTGACGACGAGGAACTGCAACGCCTGCTCGAGGCGCCCATGCGCAGCGAGCCGGATGTCGACGTCACGCGACTGCTGTTGCGGCGCTACGCCACGCGCCCGTCCGACTTCATCGACGCGCGCAAAGCGGCGGCGTGCCCGCGCGATGCGTCGAGCGGGATCGACGCCATGCACGCCTGAAACGCGCGGGTCGCTCTAGACCTTCGCGTGCGCCGCGAGGACATCGGCAACGCATGCGGTCAGCTTCTTCGCGTAAGGCACGTGCAGGAACTCGTTGGGTCCGTGCGCGTTCGATTTGGGTCCCAGCACGCCAGTGATCAGGAACTGCGCTTCGGGGAAGCGCTTCCCGAGCATCGCCATGAACGGGATGGTGCCTCCCTCGCCCATCGCTGCCGCGGATTTGCCGTAGTGCAATCGCGATGCCGCTTCCACCGCCGCGCCGAGCCACGGCGTCGTCGCGGCCGCGTTCCAACCACTGGCCGCTTGATCGGCATGGAAGCGAACGCTCGCGCCATGCGGAGCCTCGACTTCGAGGAGCGACTTGAGCTCGTGGGTCGCGCTGGCGCCATCGAGCGTGGGCGGCAATCGCAGCGACAGCTTGAGCGAGGTGTAGGGGCGCAGGACGTTGCCGGCATTCTCGATGGCCGGCAAACCGTCCGCTCCCGTTACCGACAGCGCCGGACGCCAGGTTCGATTGAGCAGCGCCTCGGTGCCGTCGTCGGCCATCGGCGTGGTATTGCCGGCGAACGGATACTTGCGGAACACCATGTCGCCCATGATCGATGCGGCGTGCGCGGCCTGCTCGACGCGCTCGCGCGGAATCGGGACGTGGAACGCGGAGGGCAGGATCCATCCGGTGCTCGGGTCCTCGAGGCGGTCGAGCAGCTTGCGCGCGATGCGGAACGACGACGGCACCACGCCGCTCGCATCGCCGGAGTGAACGCCTTCGGTCAGCACGCGCACCTCGAGCGTCCCGGCGGCGAGTCCGCGCAGCGACGTGGTCATCCACAACCGCTCGTAATCGCCGCAGCCCGAATCGAGGCCGACGACGAAGTCGACGTTGCCGAGGCGCGTCGCGAGATGATCGAGGTAAGGCGGAAGGTCGTAGCTGCCGCTTTCCTCGCAGGTCTCGATGAGGCCGACCAGCCGCGCGTGCGGCACGCCCGCATCCTGCAGCGCCGCGATCGCCGACAGCGCCGCGAAGATCGCGTAACCGTCGTCAGCGCCGCCGCGTCCGTACAAGCGGCCGTCCTCGAAGCGCGGAATCCACGGCCCGAATCCTTCCTGCCAGCCCACCATCTCGGGTTGCTTGTCGAGATGGCCGTAGATCAGTGCCGTGCGATCACCGATGCCGGGCACTTCGAAGTAAAGCAACGGCGTGCGGCCGGGAAGACGCACGACGTCGAGGACCAATCCGCGGATCGATTGTCGCCGCGCCCAGGCATGGGCGAGTTGCACGACCTGCTCGATGTAGCCGTGGCGCTCCCATTCGACGTCGAAGTGCGGCGACTTCGCCGGCACGCGAATGTACTCGGTGATGCGCGGAACGATCTCGTCGTCCCAGTGGCGAGCGATCTTGTCGGCGGAGACTGACATGAGAACCACGCTGCTGGCCTAAAGCCGTACGATAGCAGACGGGGCGCGACGCATCCCGGCGCAAGCGCGGGTCGCGTTTCATCGACAGACTACAATCGCCCGATGGCTACCGATGCGACGCCCTACGCGGGACTCACGCCGGACTACGTGCTCGATGCGCTGGAAAGCGTGGGCATCGTCGGCGATGGTCGGCTGTTGTCGCTCAACAGCTATGAAAACCGTGTCTACCAGTGCTGGCGCGACGACGCTCCTCCGGTGGTTGCGAAGTTCTACCGACCCGGGCGCTGGAGCGACGAAGCGATCGTCGAGGAACACACGTTTACGCTGGAGCTCGCGGACGAGGAAATCCCGGCGGTGCCGCCACTCGCACCGCAAGGTGCGACGCTGCATCGCTTCGGCGATTTCCGCTTCGCGGTGTACGCCGTGCGCGGCGGTCGCGCCCCGTCGCTGGATCGCCGCGATACGCTCCTGCAACTCGGGCGCTGCCTGGGTCGCCTGCATGTGGTCGGCGCGATCGCGCCGTTTCGGCATCGCGTACGCCTGAGCGTCGAGCAGTTCGGCGATGCGTCGCGCGATTTCCTCCTGCACGAAGGGTTCCTCCCCGTCGATCTTGTCGAGGTCTATCACGGCGTCGCCGATCACGCGCTCGCCCGTGTGCGCGCCGCGTTCGGGCGCGCTGGCGAGCTACGCTTGCTACGCCTGCACGGCGACTGTCACGTGGGCAACATCCTGTGGACGGATGCGGGTCCGCATTTCGTCGACTTCGACGATGCGATGAGCGGCCCTGCCGTGCAGGATCTCTGGATGCTGCTGTCCGGCGAACGCGCGGAGATGGAAGCGCAGCTCGCGATCGTGCTGGAGGGCTACGAGACGTTTCGCGCGTTCGACCGCCGCGAGCTCCATCTGGTGGAAGCGTTGCGCACGCTGCGCCTCATCCACTATGCCGCCTGGATCGCACGACGCTGGCACGACCCCGCGTTTCCTGCAGCGTTTCCCTGGTTCAACACGCAGCGCTACTGGCAGGACCGCATCCTCGAGCTGCGCGAGCAGATCGCGCTGCTCGACGAGCCTCCGCTCGCGGCGTGAGCATGGCCGCGACCGGGCTTGCGCATTCGCGCGCTCACTGCACGTTGATTGGCGCAGTGCTCACCAGGCACACATAGCACTGGCCGTTCGCATTCGCCTCGATCAGCACCGAATAGGTGTTGAGGTGCGGCGCGATCGAATCGGCGGACTGGAACTGCGCCGTGCCGTCCGCGAGACGCACCAGGCGCCAGGTGCGCACGTGCGCGCTGGGCATGGTGCTGAAGTTGATCCAGTTGAGGTCGTTGGTCTGCGCCTGCAGGTTGCCGCCGCTGTTGGTGATGATCGGCGCCTCGAAATAGACGCCCTGGAACGATTGGCCGGTGGTGGTCCAGCCGTTGTCGATGTTGACGCCCATCGCATCGAGCGTCCCGCCGGCCTTGAGCACGATCGAGCCGGGGAACGCGAAATCGTTGCTGGCGCCCGGCTGCAGCGTCATCGATCCGGTCGCCTGGACGATCATGCTGCCACCGCCATACGACGGGGCCGCCACTCCTGCCGCGCGGATGGCGCCCAGCGGCAGAGGCGCATTGTTGGGCGGGAGGTTGAGCAACGCGGGCAGCACCGAAGACATGGTGACGAAGGCGTTGCCGTTGACCATCACGTTGAGCACCTGCGGTGAGGCGCCGTAGTCGTTGAGCGTCAGCGCGACGTTGGAACCGCTGCTCGGATAGAGCTGGAGCCCGTTGGACAGGAAGTGCAACCCGTTGACCGGATTGTTGGCATTGCCGAACGTGCTGATCACCACCGCGTTGCCCTTGAACGCGCCGCTTCCGCCGATCTTTGCAGCGCGCAGCTGCAGGCTCGCTCCGCCGTCGACGACACCTGCGTTGGTCAGCGTCTGTCCGTTCGACGGCGTGCTGCCGAGCGTGTTGATCTGGAGTCCGGACGTGCCGAGCAGCGTCCCGCCGGCCGCGATCGTGACGCCATTGGGATCGCGCAGGATGATCCCCGGCGGCGGCGCGCCGTTGCCGCCCTGTGCAAACAGCGTGCCCCCGATCGAAGTCGACGTCGCCGACACGTTGTAGAGCAGGATCGTCTGGCCGGGTGCACCGGAGCGCAGCGTCAACGTGTTTCCTCCTGCGATTCCGAGCCCCTGGAAATCGATTTCGGCGTACGAGCCCGCCGACCCACTCGTGTTGCCGAGTTGGATGACGGCATTGGGTTGCAGATTGGAAACGGTCGAGCCGACGAGCGATCCGCCCTGCACGCTCAACCCGCCATAAGGATTGTTGATGATGGTTCCGGCGCCCGGCATGCCGCTCGCGACGTTGTTGCAGTTACCGCTCACGCTGCCGCTGCCGTCGACGCGAAACGTCGCGGTCGCGAGGCATCCGCCGGTGATGGTGATCGGCACGCCCGCGCCACCCCCGAGTGTCACCGGCGCGATCGGATTGGGCGGCTGGAACGAAAGGTCACCGGGCGTGTTGGCGTAAGGACCGACACTCGAGCCGCCGTAGAAATTCGAATGGATCGCCTCGGCGTGCAGCGTGTAGGTCCCCGGAGGGAGCCACATGTGGAAATAGCCGCTGCCCTGCGCGAGGAAATCGGAAACGACGCTGTACACCTTCCCCGAGCTCTCCATCGCCCACAGGTTCGCGCCGAGGACCGGCGTGCCGCCGACGGTAGTGAAGGTGCCATCGAGTTGACCGTACGCGGAAGTCGCGCTGGCGGCCGGGTACAACGCCGTGATCGCCGCCACGTCATCCTCGTGCAACGAAGTCTGCGTGCGATAGATGATCGGGTACATCAGCACGTAGTTGCTTTGCGGCAGACCCTGCGCGCTGTCGAGCTGCGAATGGTCGAGGCCCACGAAGTGACCGAGCTCGTGCGCAACCGTGTTGGTCAGCGTCGTGTCGGAAACGTTGAGGTACCCGTTGAGCACCGCGTTGCCTTCGGCGAACTTGCCGGCCATCGCGCCCGAGGTGAAATAAGCCGAGCCGGCGAAGCCGACCACGTGCAGCTTCTGACCTACGCCCAGGATGGCGTCGGTGATCGAGCCGTCGGTGTCGAAGATCACCGGGTTGACGCCGTCGGAGTAGTTGCCATAGACGTTGAGGTAATTGCCGAGCGTGTAGTCGGTGACCAGCGCGGGCCCGATGTTGAGCCGCATCGTGGAGGTGCTGACGCCGTTCCACATGCCGAGCGCCGCTTGCACCAGCGCCGTCGCCTGTGCATTGGTGCGCGAGCCGAGCGATCCGCGATCCAGGTTCAGTGTGATCGACGTCCCGCCGTTGGGGTAAACAACCGCTTGCTGGTTGACCACCGCGATGGGTCCGCCCGCGCGTGCGGGAGACGACGCGCCCAGCGCGACCACGCAGCAGCATGTCGCGACGCTGACGGCGAATGCGGAGAATCCACGCATCAGCGCGTTCCCGGCCTGGATCGCACGATGGTCATGAAGTCCGCGAGGTCGAAGCGCGTGCGCACCTGCGGGGCCGACTTCAACCGCGATGCGGTGCGTGGCGGCAGCGTCGCGACATCGGCGCTCGGCATCAGGTCGGCGAGGTCGCGTCCATTGCCCACTTCCTTGCCGGCCGCGCCCGGAACGACATGAAACACGCCTTGCGCAAGTCCGACCGGCGATGCGAAGCCGAGTCGCGACACCGGCGGCACGAACAGGACGTATTCTTCGCCGACACGGAAGCTCGGCACCGGATAGCGCACCGCGAGACCGTTGAGCTCGCCGCCGGCCTGGCGAAGGGTCAGCGTCGACCCCGGCAGGCCTTTCGCACGGTCGAAGACGACGAAAGTGGTCAGTGTGGCGACACCCAGCGTCGCGTCGGGCACGGCCTGGTTGCCCAGGCAACGCACGTAGACGATTTGATCCGAGCGGTCGACCAGCGTATCGAGGTCCAGCGGCAGCACGCTGTGCGCATGGGCGCCGAAAGCCAGGAACGCCGCCAGCAGCAGCACGAGCAACCGCATGAACCCATCTCTCCGGGCATTTTCGACGATCAAAACGACGGGAAGTCTAAGCAATTGGCGTACCGGCTGCCGAGCCAAGGCGACTGGCGGTGTCGCGGACGGCCCGAGCGGACGACGCGACACGCGTTAACGCGGCGGCGTGTCACCATTGTCCATCGCGCCGCGAAGTCCGAGCATCGGCGAATGCGTACGCCGATCTTGACAACGACACGTTCTGCACATCAATCACGATCGCATCGATGATTCCGACCCCTCATTGTCGCACCCTCGGCCGGCCGCGCCCGGGCATGCTCGCGACCTTCGCGCTCGTCGCGCTTCTTGGCTTGCTCGACGTCTGTCACGCCGCAGACGCG
>DATKLH010000256.1:0-5570 GCA_035542515.1 Casimicrobiaceae bacterium | reverse complement strand
GACCGATACCCAGGCGGAGCGGCTCAATCGCATCATCGCCGCCAACATCGGGCTCGACAAGCCGAAGACCTTCGGCTACGACCCGAAGAGCGCGGGCGGCATCTTCCAGATCGAGCACGTCGATTTCAGCAATGCCGAGTTCTATTTCTTCGGCATGGACAAGGACATCGGCCGCAACGCGAAGCAGCTCATCGAGGTGCGCAAGGGCGACAATCCCGACATCTACATCGCGATCGTGCGCCGGATGATCGCGATCATCCGCGAGCACGAAACCGGCGACTTCGTCTGGTTGTCCTCGCGCGGGGGACGCGAGATGCACCTGTCCGCACGACCGCAGGACAACGCGGCGCTCGAGCAATTCATCCTGCGCGACGTGTTTCCCGACGTGCGTACGCCGTAGCTCCCGCGGGCGCGCCGTCGCTTCCGCGGATCGCGCGCTGTCGTGCCTTGGTCAACGACGACACGGCGCGCTGATACGAGCATTCGACCAGCTCGGTGAGGTAGGCCGTGGGGAAGCTCGCCACATCGACGATGGTGATCCAGTGGTAGCGGCCCCGGTATCGCGCGGGCTTCACGCCCGGCACGTCGGTGAGCTCGATGAAGCGATCCGGCGACACCCGAACGCTGAAGCGCCAACGCTCGGGTTGGCTGGTCTTGAAGTACGCGAACTTCGTGCCGCCGACGGTGTAGACGAGGAAGTTGTAGGGCTCGCCATACAGCGTCTCGCTCGCACCGGGGAATCCGCGGCAGAACGCCTTGAGCCGCGTCACGGTCATGCGCACGCGCCTCGTGGTTCGATCGGCGCTGGCCGCTTGCGACTCATGCAACGCACGTCATCGCCGAGGGCCCTAATCGACCTGCGACAGCAGATACGCGTTGCCGCCCACGGCGACGGTGTTCACCGAAACGGTTCGCTCGGCTGCGAGACGCCATGTCGGATAGCGCGATCCGTGACCCGCCGGTTCGACCACGGGAATGCGCGTGCCTGCGCGGTGAGCCACACGCCTGACCGCTTGCGCGGCGAGAGTGCGCTCGCCCGCGAGCACGGCCGCGAGATCGGGCAGGTCCGCCCAGTCGACATCCGAAGCTCGAGCCGCCGCCACACGCGTCCAGCCGCTGGAGCGCACCAGCTTCGCGACATGTTCCGCAGCGCTTGCGTCGCTCTGGTACGCGAGCAAGACCGGATTGCCTGCGGCGAGCGCGGCGAGGGCTTGACCCAGCCACAGCGACACATCGTCGTCGTCGCCGCCGAGCGCCACGCACAGGCCCCGTGGGGCGACGCGCCAGGTGTTGCGTTCTCCGGTGGCCCCGGGAAGCTCGCGTTCGTGCAGGTCGTCGAGATCCGCGAGATAGGCTTGTGCGATCTGCGCAACGCCCGGATCCGAATGGCCCACGAGTGCTTCGAGCACGCTGCGCGGATCTTCGCCGACAGCGTCGCCTCGCACCGTTTGCAACGCCATGCCGGCGTCGGTCACCGGTTGTCGAGTCGTTGGCGCGATGGGAAATGGCTCTGCGGTGCTGCGCGACACCAGCGGTTGGGAAAGCGCTCGAACGTACCAAGGTCCGCCCGCCTTGGGTCCGGTGCCCGACCAGCGCTCGCCGCCGAACGGTTGCACGCCGACCACGGCGCCGATCATGTTGCGGTTCACGTAGATGTTGCCCACGCGCATACGCCGCGCGATGGAATCGATGGTTGAGTCGATCCGGCTGTGGATCCCCAGCGTCAGGCCATAGCCGGTCGCATCCAGGTCGTCGAGCAGTTGCGGCAAGGCATCGCGTCGATAGCGCACGACGTGCAGCACGGGACCGAAGACTTCCCGCGTGAGCTCGCGGATCGATGCGATCTCGAAGGCCACTGGCGACAGGAAATGCCCGTGCGCACCCGCGGCCGCTGGGGCTTGCGCGATCAGCGTCGCGCTTTGGCTCATGCGCTCGACGTGCTCCCGAAGTCCGCGTAACGCCGGCGCGTCGATGATGGGCCCAACATCTGTCGACAATCGCGCCGGATCGCCGACCGAAAGCTCCTGCATCGCACCGCGCAGCATCGCGATGATGCGATCGGCGATGTCGTCCTGCACGCACAGCACGCGCAACGCCGAGCACCGCTGTCCCGCGCTGTCGAACGCCGATGCAAGGACGTCTGCGATCACCTGCTCGGGTAGCGCGGAGGAGTCGACGATCATCGCGTTCTGGCCGCCGGTCTCCGCGATCAGCGGCACGTTCCCGCGCGCGGCGAGGCAACGATGGATGCTTTGCGCCACGTCGGTCGATCCAGTGAATACCACGCCGTCGATGCGCGCGTCGGCGGCCAGGCGCGCACCGACGGTCTCGCCGCGTCCGGGGAGAAACTGAAGCGCGGATGGCGGCACGCCCGCATGGCGAAGCACGCGCACGGCTTCGGCGGCGATCAGTGGCGTCTGTTCGGCGGGTTTCGCGATGACTGCATTGCCGGCCGCGAGCGCGCCGGCCACCTGGCCGACGAAGATCGACAGGGGAAAATTCCACGGACTGATGCACAACACGCTGCCGAGCGGCGAGGCTTTCGCCTGTGCGCGGGCCTGCAGCGCGTAATAGCGGCAGAAGTCGGCCGCCTCGCGGACCTCGCCGATCGCGTTGCCGATCGTCTTGCCGGCCTCGTGGACCGCAAGATGGATGAAGCGCGCACGGTGGTCTTCGATCAGGTCCGCCGCGCGCTCGAGCACGCTTGCGCGCTCTTCCACGCCCGCTGCGCGCCACGTCTGCGCACGCGCAGCCACACTCAACGCGCTCCCGATATCACGCTCGGACGCCTCGCTCACCCGTCCAACGACGATACGCGTGTCCGCGGGCGAGACGACAAGGACGGATGATCGAGGCGCCGTATCGCCATCGTGCTCGCCGAGCATCGGTTCGGCGTGCCAGGGCACACTGCGCTGCTCGTTGAGCTGCACCTGCAACTCCGCGAGCGCGAGCTCGTCGGCGAGATCGACGCCGGAGGAGTTGCATCGATCCGGATAGATGTCGATCGGCATCCTGACGCTCGGATGCGCCGTACCGCCGTAGCGCTCCGCGATCTGCACCGGATCGTCGAGCAGTCTTTCGACCGGGACCTGCGGATCGACGATCTGGTTGACGAACGACGAATTGGCGCCGTTCTCGAGCAGGCGTCGCACCAGGTACGCGAGCAACGTCTCGTGCGTTCCGACCGGCGCGTAGATGCGACACGCGAAGCCCTTTTCGCCGCCGACCACCTGATCGTAAAGCGTCTCGCCCATGCCATGCAGGCACTGGAACTCGAAATCGCGCGTGTGTCCGGCAACCTCGGCGATCGAAGCCAGCGTCACCGCGTTGTGGGTGGCGAATTGCGCATAAACCAGTTCCGGATGCGCCAGCAGCTTGCGCGCGCACGCCAGGTACGCCACGTCGCTGTAGACCTTGCGGGTGAACACCGGGTAGCCGGGCAGTCCGTCCACCTGCGCGTGCTTGATCTCGGCATCCCAGTAGGCGCCCTTCACCAGACGCACCATCAGTCGATGACCGCTGCGCCGCGCAAGATCGAGCAGCCAGTCGATGACGCGAGGAGCCCGTTGCTGGTAGCTCTGCACCACGACGCCCAATCCCTGCCATCCGGCCAGGTCGCGATCCAGGGCGAGCGCCTCCGCGACATCGAGCGACAGGTCGAGGCGGTCGGCCTCCTCGGCGTCGATGTTGATGCCGATGTCGACGCCGCGGGCGAGCAACATCAGCGCCTTCATCCGCGGGATCAGCTCGTGCATCACGCGACGGTGTTGCGAGCGCGAATAGCGGGGGTGCAGCGCCGACAGCTTGACGGAGATGCCGGGTCCCGCGTACACGCCTCGACCTGCCGAATGCGCGCCGATGGCGCGAATCGCAGCGACGTAGGCCTCGTGGTAGCGCGCGGCATCCCCGGCGGTCATCGCCGCTTCGCCGAGCATGTCGTAGGAGTAGCGGTAGCCGCGAGCCTCGTTGCGCGCCGCGCGCTCGAGCGCCTGATCGATCGACTGCCCGAGCACGAACTGATCGCCGAGGAAGCCCATCGCGACGCGCGTCGCGGTTCGGATCACCGGTTCGCCGAGTCGCTCCAGCAAGCCGGTGAGCGCAGCGCCCAGACGATTCGACGACGGCTCGCTGCGCACCAGCTTGCCGGTGATGACCAAGCCCCAGCACGCGGCGTTGACGAACAGCGACTCGCTGCCGCCCAGATGCGCGCGCCAGTCGCCGCGCGCGAGCTTGTCGCGAATCAGCCGGTCCGCGGTCTCGTCATCGGGAATGCGCAACAACGCCTCGGCGAGGCACATGAGCGCGATCCCCTCGTCGGAGGACAGCGCGAACTCGTTCATCAGCGCGTCGACGCCGGATGCCCGCGAGCGCTCCGCGCGTACTCGCTCGATCAAGGCTCGCGCGTGAACGCGAATGTGGTCGCGAGCTGTGTCATCCAGACGCGCGGACGCGATGAGCTCGCGCAGCGCCGTCGCTTCGTCCATGCGGTGCGACTCGGCGATCGCACGACGCAGTGGCGTGGTGTCCAGAGCCAGCTCGTACGGCGGCGGAGCGGCGGCGGATGACGTCATCGGAAAGGGGCTAGGGAATGGGGGCTAGGGAATAGGGAATAAGGAATAGGGAATAGCAAGACGAAAGGTGAGGGCGCAGGAAAAGGCCACGGGCAACACGGCGGCAGGTTGCCGACATGCATGACCAGGAGGAGGCGTCATCCCGTTTGATTCGCGATGCAAACCGTCGACGCGTCGCCGGGTCGACTGAGCCACGACTGAACTACATCTGCTTTCGTCGATCGCACGCCCTCGACGCTAACGCGCGGACAAGGCGCCGACACTGGCCCTTCGCAGTCTCCGTCCCCCTCCTCCTTCTTTCGTCTTTCCTCGTCCCTCTTTCGTCTTTCCTCTTGCCTTGCTGTCATTCAACGCACCTTGTACGACCGTATCCTGTCGAGCTTCGCGGCGTAGAGGTCGTGATCGGCACGCGTGGTGCTCGTCTCGAGCGCGATCTTGAGATGCTCGCGCGCGTCGTCGTACTCACCCAGCCGGATCTCCGCGAGCGCAAGCCAGAAGTGGAACTCGTGGTAGTAGGCCGCGCGATCGACCTCCTTGGAGAACATCTCGCGCGCCTCCCTGAAGTCGCCCTCGCCCATGGCCTGCACGCCGCGATTGAAGAAGCTGAATGGCGGATCGGGCTCGAGCTGCGCGAGCTTGCGCGCCAGATCGCGCGATTCCGCACTGCGCCCGAGCGCGGCCAGCACGGCAACCAGGTTCGACATTGCATTGGCGTTCGCCGGCTCGCGCTCGAGCACGTAACTGAAGGCACGCCGCGCCCGCTCGGGATTGTGGTGTCGCCAGTACACCGCGCCGAGCGTGTTGTACGCACTCAGGAAGCGCGGATCCTGACGCATGGCCTCGCGTGCCCACCAGTACGCGTCGTCGATACGGTCGACGGCCAGCGATTCCACCGCGCGATTGTTCATGTACATCGCGACGATCGTCTTCTCTTCGATGACGCGGGTGCGAAGCCCACGCAGGTCGCTCGGCGGCAGGAAGTCGACGGTCATGATGTCG
>DATKLH010000255.1:0-8348 GCA_035542515.1 Casimicrobiaceae bacterium | reverse complement strand
CCGCAGCGGATATCGCGAACATCGGCGACCTTCGTGACCATGGAGCGTGTCATTGCTCGTCGCCTCTTGTGCAAGGTATTTCCGGCGCGGGACACTCGCGTCCCGCCCTGCCGATGGATCGCGCGATCGCCGGTGCGCTCGGTGCGGCGACTCGGCGTCCGCACGCCGAAAGACGTCCAAGAGGTGAGCGCGTGACTGCGGGCATCAGCCGGCGCATGTCTGCGACGTGCGATCGCGGTGGCACGAATGGACGGCCGCCTGGCATCTGCGACCCCTGTTCGACCCGTCGATGCCCGCGCGTCGGCCACTCCACAAGAGGGCCGGACGCGCGGGCCGATGAACGAGGGCCATAGGTTCGCGCGCCGATGGGATGGAATCGCTGCGCGTTCCTCCAACCTTCATCCAAGATCGCGCGATGGGCGCAGAAGCTTCAGCGCATCATCCGTCCGATCAGATATCCCGCGGCCGCAGCCGCGACCAGCGCTCCGATCGGATGATTCGACACGTAGTCGCGTGCATCGGCGAGCACTCGATCGCCCTGGTCGCTCAACTGATCGGCGAGATCGGAAGCGCGATCGGAGACACGGCCCATCGTGTCGCGCGCCTTGTCCGAAACGCGTCCCATCGCCTCGCGCGCGTTGCCGGAAAGTCGGCCGACTTGCGATTGCGCTTCGTCGGCGAGCCGCGCCGCGCTGTCGCCCAGGTCGTCTAATGCAGGATTGTTGGTTGCCATGATGAAACCTCCGGGGTGTTAGGGACGTCCTTGTCAGGCCGTGCGTTGCGATGCGCGTACGCCGAGGAGGGATTCGCAATCCCCATGCCAGGGTATTGTGCCAGGATCGCGGAGCTGCCGGCGCGAGGCGCGACGAAAGTTGCTTGAAGAGCCCCGATCGAGATCACAACGCGGGCGAACCGAATCAGGCAGCGCCGTGGGCGGGGAATGGAACATGCAGCACGACGTCTACTCGGGGACCGCAATTGGCAATGGGTCGTCGTGCGACAGATTCTCTCGCGGTGGTCCCCGGCGCCTTTCAGCAGCGGCGATCCGGCCAACGCTGGAGGCGCGGAACGGATTACCGGTAATCGGCCCGTTCTTTACTCGGCAATAGGCGCAGGGTTCGTGACACTCCAGCGCGTCGTTTCTCCTCGGGCGCGCGACCTGTCCCCGCACGCGGGACGAGTCGCTCTCCCTGCTTCGCCGCGAGAGGGCGGGGTGAGGGGACATTCGCGAACATGCAGGGACTGGATCGAGGAGGTGCTCGCGCATCTTGTGCCGCGGGAGGCGCGAGTGGATCGCGGCCGCTACGAATCGCGGTCGCAAGGCTCGAAGCACCCAACGTGGATCGCAGCGCGAGCGCCCGACGAGGCTCGCGGAATCGGATCGCTTCGCACCGACGAAGCGGTCCCGCGTGATGTGCTCGCGTGTCAGATGACGACTCGATAGCACGATCGGTTGGGATGTGGTAGCGCCGCACCTGGGTCGCCGCGCTCGAAAAGTCGACGCACTGACAGCGAGCCGGTGCGTAGCGCACGCGAACACGCGCGCCGCAGTCGCGATCGCGCGTCTTGGAATGCTGCATCCAGCCGGGCCACGCGCGTTGTCGCAGCCCGGTGGCGTGGGTGCTGTTACTTGCCCTTGTCCTTGGCGTTGGGCGAGGGCGACATCGCACTGCTGTTGTCGCTGGTCGAGCCGCTCGAGCTGCCGGACATGCCCGACGAGGAGGAGCTGCTGCTCGGCATGCTGGAGCTGCTCGCGCTTCCGCTCGGTGAGCTGCTGGAGCTCGACGAGGTGTCCGACGAGCCGGTCGACGACGGCGCGGTCGAGGAGCTGCTCGAAGACGGCGAGCTGGTGGAGGGCGACGTCGTCGACGGAGACGTCGTCGTGCTCGACGAACTGGATGACGGCGACGGCGGCGTGCTTTCGTTGCGTTGGCACCCCGCCAGAGCGCCCAGCATCAGGACGACCCCGAGTGCTGCCCAGGCGTTCCTGTTCATGAAACCTCCCGTTGGCATTGAGAATGGCAGTGGAAAAACTGCGCCTCGAGCTTTAGCAGGATCGGTGCCATTGCTGTCGACGCCATGTCGCCGGGCAGCATCGCCCGCAATGTCAGGAACGCCGCGGGTTGCCAGGCCGCGCGCCGCTGTCCAACTTTCAATCAGGATTGGTAACATTTACCGGCGCATGGCGCAGTAACATTCGAGTTCGCCCACGCCGTAGCAAAAAAGGGAAATCGAATCAACGTCGTTTGCCGATGTTTCGACGCGATTGGCCGCGCGGTACGACTCTTGCGCGCTTTTGGGCTCGTTGAATCGACCATGCGGTGCGTGCGGATGATGCCTCGACGCCCCTGCTGTCCATGCCCCACGCCCTGATCATTGACGACGACGTTCATTCGTGCGATGCGCTGGCGGAGCTGGTTGCCGACGAAGGCTTCAGCACCGCCACCGCAGGCTCGCTCGCCGAAGCGCGCGAGCGGCTCAACCCCGCGCCGGACGTCATCCTCCTCGACCTCATCCTGCCCGATGGCAACGGGATGGAGTTGTTGCGCGACTTGCCGCAGGACGCCAACACCGAAGTGATCGTCGTCACCGGGCATGCAACGCTCGAAAGCTCGATCGAAGCGATCCGCCGCGGAGCGACCGATTACCTGCTCAAGCCGGTGAACATCGCGCACCTGCGCGGCGTTCTCTCGCGCGTGGTGCGTCCCACCGAGCTGCGCGCGGAAGTCACCGGACTGCGCAACGAGCTGCGTTCGCTGGGACGCTTCGGGAGGCTGGTCGGAGCATCGCCTCCGATGCAGCGTCTCTACGACGAGCTTCAGCGCGTCGCGCCCACCGGCGCTACGGTGTTCATCACCGGCGAAAGCGGCACCGGCAAGGAGATCGTCGCGCAGACCATTCACGAAGTCAGCCGCCGGCGCCTGAAACCGTTCCTCGCGGTGAACTGCGGCGCGATCTCGCCCCAGCTCATCGAGAGCGAGTTGTTCGGCCATGAAAAGGGCAGCTTCACCGGGGCGAACCGCCAGCATCGCGGCTTCTTCGAGCGCGCCCACGGCGGAACGCTGTTCCTCGACGAAGTCACCGAGATGCCGCAGGACCTGCAGGTGAAGCTGCTGCGCGTGCTCGAGACGCGCACGGTGACACGGGTGGGCTCCGACCAGGTGATCGAAACCGACGTCCGCGTCCTCGCAGCGAGCAACCGCAATCCGCTGGAGGCGGTCAATTCCGGAAAGCTGCGTAAGGATCTCCTGTATCGCCTGCAAGTCTTTCCGTTGTACGTGCCGCCGCTGCGCGAACGCGCCGACGACATCGAGCTGCTCTCCGAGCATTTTCTTGCGGAGCTCAACAAGAGCTCGGCGACGCGCAAGGCGTTCACGCCGGCGGCGATCGAGCGACTGAAGCGCTACAGCTGGCCGGGCAATGTGCGCGAGCTGTGGAACGTCGTGCAGCGCGCGTTCATCATGAGCGACGGGGAATGGATCACGCAGGTCGGGTTGTCGGCCGAGCCCACGCTCAATGCCGAGCCCACCGGTCGCTCGTTCCAGGTCACGGTGGGCGATCGCATCGACGCGGTCGAAAAGCGGCTCATCGTGGCGACCGTGCAGCACACGCAAACCAAGGAAGCCGCCGCCGAGATCCTCGGCATCAGCGTCAAGACGCTGTACAACCGCTTGCGCGCCTACGAGTCGCGTGCAGGCTCCGCTTCGCCGCCGGTCGCATCGGCTCCAAGGCCGCGCGAGCAGTCCACGACGTGAACGATGGTGCGGATCAACGTGTCGAGCGCAACCGGCTTCGCAACGACGGCGTCAAAGCCCGCATCGAGCATCCTCGACTCGTCGCTCGCGTAGCCGGTGAACGCAATGGCAGGCAATGCGCCGCCTTCGCTTGCAGGAAGACGGCGGACGTAGCGGATTAACGCGTATCCGTCTTCGCCCGGCATGTCGACATCGGAAATGAATGCGGTAGGTCGCCACTGCGCGATCGCGCGTCGGGCCATCGCTGCACTCGACACCGCGCATACCGCGGCGCCGCACAGATCGAGGGCGTCGCGCAAGACCGCTCGCGTCCCCTCGTCGTCGTCGACCACCAGCAAGCGCATGTTCTCTATGCGTGCGTGCGGCGCTGATATCGTGCCGGTGAGCGCGGACGTCCCGGTCCCGGCGCGCCGCCGCTCGTCCGCGTGGGCTTTCGGTTCCATGACGCTCCAGCACGCAAAACCCTTGCCGCGCCGCGCTCGACGCGACGAGCGGTGGGCCGACGTGGCAATGGCAGCGAGTCGTGCGCACGCGCGCAACAGGCGCGCGGATTGCTCGTGACCGCCGACGTGTCGGATATCCAGGATTCGGCGGCGGCGACCGCCACCAACCTGAGCGAGTTTCGCGCGCTCGCTCGGCTGCTGCGTTGCGGGATCGTGTTGCTCGACCATCAGGCGCACCTGCGGTTCGCAAGCCCGGGAGCCTGTCGCCTGCTGGGCATGGACACCGAGCGCGCGTTGCGCCGGCAATGGAAGGGCCTCTATCCGACGCTCAAACTCGATGCGTTGCACTCGCTCGCGCCGGGTGCCGATCCGCTACGCACGCGCCTGGACCTCGAGCGACGCGAATCGGTGCGCCAGTTGCGACTCGAAGCGCACGCGGTAAATCACCGCGACGGCGTGCATTACCTGCTCTTGCTCAAGGAGCGCGGCCGAATCGACGCGACCGACCTGCCGATACTGCTTGCGAGTCAGGCGCGCGTGCAGGAGCACGTGCTCGGCAGCCTGCTCCACGACATCAACGGTCCGCTCAACAACTTCACCCTGACGCTGACGCTGCTGGAAGCGACGCTCGGCCGCGTCGCACCGGGCACGTTGCCGAGCGATCTGGACGCACGTGTGCATCGCTACATCGATGTGTTGAAAGGGGAGGCGAAGCGCCTCGCCTATTGCGCGCGCGAGCTTAGCGCCGTCTCGATGCCGTTGCAGTCGAGCCCGGGGCGCGTGGATTTCGCAGGCTTGTTCCGCGACGTGCAACGCGTGCTGCGACACGAAGCCACGGCACGCGAGATCGGCCTCGACGTCCACGTGCCTGCGCATCCGGTGTGGGGCGTCGGCGAGCCCGGGATGCTTCGCCTCGCGGCCCTCGATTTCCTCATCTGCCTCATGGACGTCACCGCGCCAGCGGGTCGCATATCGATCGTCGTGGATCCGGAGCCGCGCGAGTCGCGCGCGATCGTGCGCATCACTGCGGAGAACGCGCAGCTTCCCGATGAAGTGATGAAGGAGTTCTACCGCCTGATGTTCGTCCCGGACTCCGACTACATCGGGCTGGTCGCAGGTCGCCTCATCATCGAGCAACAGGGTGGCGAGGCAGTACTGCGCGCCGACGCCGGCGAGCCACTGGGCGTCGAGCTGCGACTTCCCGCCTCCTCTTCGTAGCCGCTCGCGGTCTTTTTCGTTGCTGTGCGTGGAAGGAAGCATGGTGAGTCGACATTGCCATGCGGGGACGCACGGATGTCGCGTCGGTTCATCGCATACGCGCCGCGGTACGACGCCACCTGTCCAGACGCGTCCGGGGCGCTACCTCCGCGTGAGGCGCATCGGACTTACCGCGCGGCCTGCTCCTGGTCCGAGGAAGAACCGAGCCAAGGCAGCATCGGCGCGTCGGCAGGACGCGTATCGGCCCTGAGCACGCGAGCCATATGCGCGAGGGACGCCTGGGTGTATTCGGGCCGCATCGCGGCCACGCAGTCGCGCGGCACCCACATCCGGTATTTGCGCAAGTACGCGTCGTGAGCGGTGAACATGACGCACGAATCCGCGGAGATTCCGACCAGAACGAGGTTGGCGATGCGCATCTCGTCGAGCAGGAACTCGAGCGGCGTTCCGAAAAACGCGGAATGACGCGGCTTGAGCACCGAGCGATCGCACCTGCGAGGCTCGAGCAGGAGGGCCATTTCAGCTGCCGCCCCGCCGCGCTCGCGGCAGGTCCTCACGACGGCCGCGAAGTCCGAATCCCAATGGCCGAAGTTGTCGTTGGCGTAGATCGCTGGAACGCCGTGGAGGTCGAGACGTCGCCGCAACAGTGCAGTGTGTCGAGCAGCGTGCACCGCCGCTGGGGCGAGCTCCGCCCCGCCCTCGAAGTCGAGCGGATTCATGAAATCGATGATAAGCAGTGCGGTGTTTTCGTGAGCCATCAGTGCGCGGTCGCCTCGACTGCACTTTCCCGGTTTGCAATCGGCATGCCCGGCAACCGATCGAAGGCTCGCTGTAAATGTTGCCGGTGATGCCGGGCAAGAATTGCCGTCGAAGTCCGAAAATCGGGCCTTTAGCCCCGAAAACGGCATGGCATGCACGTTGCATAAGGCTTCGTGCCCGTCGCCAACGCCCGGGTCACCTGTTCGCGGGGGACGGTGATCCGGGCGAGATGGGCACCCATTCTCGAAATCTCCAACGCCCGGGTCACCTGTTCGCGGGGGACGGTGACCCGGGCGTCTGGAGATCCCGGAACTCCGCAGTCCACTAACCGCAATGGCCCAATCGACGACGAAGTCGCGCTTCGATGACCCTGCTGCGCACACGTTTTTCGCGCGGCTCGCGACCGGCTGGATCACGCTCAAATACCTGGTTCGCGATCATCTCCAGCTCGCATTGCTGGAAGTACAGCGGGCGAGTCTGTCGTTCGCGAAGATCGTAGCCGCCGCCGTGGTCATCGCCGTGCTGGTGGTCAGTGCATGGATGGGGGCGCTCGCCGCTGTGATCGGGTGGATCGTCGGTGAAGGCGCTAGCTGGCCGCTCGCCATCTTCCTCGGCGCGGTGGTGAACCTCATCGCGGCTGCCGCACTGGCATGGTGGATCAAGTCGACGCTGCCCGAGCTCCTGTTCGCAGCGACACTGCGCCAACTGCGCGCCGACAAGGACGGCGCGGTGTACGCGGATCGATCGCCTGAAGAAGCTGCCGTCGGCGAGCCTTTGCGAGGCGCGCCTTGAGCAGCCTCGACGATCAGATCAGCGACGTCGAGGCGCGCATCCAGGCGCGCCGCGCCGAGCTGGTGCAGGTGACCGAGGAGACCAAGGAGCGCATCCGATCGACCATTGCCAAACCGCAGACGCTCCTGCTTGCCGTCGCATTGGGTTTTGTGGTTGCGCGCCTCGCACGCCCGCCGGCTCGCGTGCCGCCGGCGTTCGGCGCGACGCAGTCGCGGTTCGGTCGCCTCGCGCGAGGCGCGTTGCGCTCGAGTGTCACGCGCATGCTGCCGCTTGCGATGGGCCCGCTGCAGGGCTTCGCGATGCAGTGGCTGGCCCGCCGTTTTCGCTAGCGCCGGTCAAGCCTTCCGTTGCGCGTCCTGCTCGGGATCGTTCTTGACCGCGCCGCGGATGTTCAGCGCGGCGAGGCACAATTGCAACGTCACCAGCGCCCACGCGTTGTCGTGCCAGCCCCATACGATCCACAGAGCATTGCTGGCAAGAAACACCCAGAAGCCGACCATGCGCTTCACGCGATGACGTGACGCCACGAGCCACGCCGCGACGACGGTGGCCAGCATGGCGGGCCATTGCGTGAGGTCGAGCAGGAAATTCACGCTCTAGCGCGCGCGCAAAAGTTGCGCGTTGCGCATCGGTGCGCCGATGCACGATGCGGTTCCTGCTGCCGAAACCGATGCGTCGTTGCTGCAACTCGGGCGCCGCGTGGGACAGGTTGTGCAGACTCCCCCTAGGAAACGCGCGGCCCATCGCTTCGATGAGAGGCGAGCGTTCCGAACGATGCGGCGAACACCATGTCGCGCAGATGCGGCTGGCGGTCGAGCACCTGCGCGACCGGTCCGGCGTCTGCCACGCGGCCGTCGGACATCAGCACGACCTTGTCGAAATGGCCCAGCGTGCTCATGCGATGCACCGAGGCGATGAGGCATGTGTGTCGTAGCCCGTTGCGCAAGCGTCGGAAGACGGTCGCTTCGGTTTCCTGATCGAGGGCGCTGGTGGGCTCGTCGAGCAGCAGAAGCGAACTGTCCCGGGCGGTCAGCAACCCACGTGCCAAAGCCGCGCGCTGCTGCATTACTTCGGGGGCGTGGCATAACGGTTGCTCGACAAGGTTGCAGCCACGCGCGTAGCGGGGCTCCTGATCAATTGTTCAATCCGGAGGCTTTACATGAACTTCATCATCTGGCTCGTCGTGGGCGGCATCATCGGCTGGCTTGCCAGCCTGGTCATGCGCACCGATGCACAGCAGGGCGTTCTGCTCAACATCGTGGTCGGCGTGATCGGTGCGGTGCTCGGTGGCTGGATCGTGGCTCCGCTGCTGGGTGCGGGAACGATCAACCAGAACGACTTCAGCCTCGCAGGACTGATCTCGTCGTTCATCGGCGCGATC
>DATKLH010000254.1:0-8105 GCA_035542515.1 Casimicrobiaceae bacterium | reverse complement strand
CTTCGTCGAGACCGTAAGCGATCGCGGCCGCGGTCGGCTCGTTCAGCAGGCGCAAGACGTTCAGTCCGACAAGCCGCGCGGCGTCGCGTGTGGCCTGGCGCTGCGCATCATCGAAATAAGCAGGCACAGTCACTACCGCGCCGTCTACAGCGCCGTCCAGGGACGCTTCCGCGCGCTCGCGCAACGCGCGGAGAATCTCCGCGGATACCTCGACAGGCGACTTCACGCCTGCGCGCGTGGCGATGGCTACCATGCCGGGAGCATCGACGAAGCGATAGGGGAAACGGCGATCGTCATCGAGATCGGAAAGGCCGCGGCCCATCAATCGCTTCACCGACACGATGGTGTTGTGCGGGTCGCTCGCCTGGCGGCTGACCGCGGCGTACCCGACTTCGACGCCGTGCTCACCGTACCTGACGACCGACGGCACAAGCGGCCGACCTTCATCGTCGGGGAGCACGACCGCGATGCCATGGCGCACCGTCGCAACCAGCGAATTGGTGGTGCCCAGGTCGATGCCGATCGCACGCTTGCGTTCATGCGGTGCAGGCGCTTCGCCCGGTTCGGAGATCTGGAACAGCGCCATTTCAATCTCGCGCGAGTGCCGCGCGGGCTCGACCGCCTCTGCGCGAGGCGACCGCGACCGCACAGCGTCGACGTCGGTGAGTATCAGAAGTCATCGAGCCGTGCCTGCAGCGCCATCAGGTCTTCGGTGAGCTTGGCGAGGAACTTGAGCTGGCGGACCAGCGTGCGTGCGCGCTCGTAATCGTGCTGTTCGTCCAGCACGATGGCGACCGCGTCCTCGAGATCGCGCGCATCGCGGCGGACATCGGCAATGATCGCATCGATGCTGCGCAGGTCCTCGTCGTCGACGGCCTCGTCGGCCGCTTCGCGTCGCTCGAGCTGCCGCTCGAGGAACTCCATCGGCAACGAGGTATCGGTTTCGGCGAGCGCGTCGATACCGTGCAAGCTCAGCAGATAGTTGGCGCGTGCGACCGGGTCCTTCAGCGCACCGTAGGCGGCGTTCACGTGGGCCGAGGACTGCAGCGCGACGCGGCGTTGCGCTTCCCCGCCGCCGGCGTGGCGATCGGGATGCACCTCGTTTTGCAGACCGTGATACGCCTGCTCGAGCCGCGCCGGATCGAAGCGAAAGCGCTGCGGCAGTCCGAACAACTCGAAGTAGTTGCGGGAAAAGTCGATCACAGGTCCATTTCGCGCACAGTTTCGCGAGCGCAAGGGCCCGCACGATACCTTGCGCGAGTCGAAGAATGCGCGATCGGGCTGAGGCGGCCGGGTGCCGATCGCGGAGAAAATATCACCAAGCCCGATGCCGGCACCCAGACCCGACGCGCTGCCGCACTCGCTGCGATGGCCCGTCGGCGTTGATACGCGAAACGCGCAAGGCCGCCCCAACGTTTCGCGGTCACATCAATCGGCGGAAAGCAGGGCTTTACTTTTCGCCGTCCGAATCACACGTTGAACGATTCCCCGCAGCCGCACGAATCCTTGACGTTGGGATTGTTGAACTTGAATCCTTCGTTCAATCCCTCGCGCGTGAAGTCGAGCTCGGTGCCGTCGAGATACGCGAGGCTCTTGGGATCGACGATCACGCGAACGCCGTGGGTTTCGAACGACACGTCCTCGGGACGGACCTCGTCCGCGTACTCGAGCTTGTACGCAAGGCCCGAGCATCCGGAGGTCCGGACGCCCAGCCGCAGCCCGACGCCCTTGCCCCGCTTCGCGAGATGCGTGGTGACGTGCCGCGCTGCGTTTTCGGTGAGAGTGATCGCCATGTCCGTTCAATCCGCGGCAACGCCGGCGGCTTCGTTGTTCGCGGGCTCCGCCGGCTCGGCACTTCCGTCCGAGTGCTTCTTCTTGTAGTCGGCGACGGCCGCCTTGATCGCGTCCTCGGCGAGGATCGAGCAGTGGATCTTCACCGGCGGAAGCGCGAGCTCCTCCGCGATGTGCGTGTTCTTGATCGACATCGCCTGGTCGAGCGTCTTGCCCTTGACCCATTCGGTCACCAGCGACGACGACGCGATCGCCGAACCGCAGCCATAGGTCTTGAACTTGGCGTCTTCGATCAGACCGTCCTTGCCGACCTTGATCTGCAGTTTCATGACGTCGCCGCACGCCGGCGCGCCGACCATGCCGGTCCCTACGCCCGCCTCGTCCTTCTTGAACGAGCCGACGTTGCGCGGATTCTCGTAATGATCGATGACTTTGTCGCTGTAGGCCATTGCTTGACTCCTTGAATGCGGGGTTGGGGGCCAGGGACCAGGGGCTAGCGTGCCTTGTCGCACGCATTTGCGAAGTGATGCATAAGTCCTTCGTGCTTCGCGCCCAGCCTCACTAATCCCCAATCCCCAGCCCCTGATCCTGTTTCTGCGTTCAGTGCGCCGCCCACTGCACCGTGTTCAGATCGATGCCGTCCTGATGCATCTCCCAGAGCGGTGACAGCTCGCGCAGCTTGGCGACCTTCCGCTGCACCATCTCCACCGTGTAGTCGACTTCCTCTTCGGTGGTGAAGCGCCCGACGGTGAAGCGGATCGAGCTGTGGGCGAGCTCGTCGCTGCGTCCCAGTGCACGCAGAACGTACGACGGCTCCAGCGAGGCCGAGGTGCACGCCGACCCCGACGATACCGCAACGTCCTTCATCGCCATCATCAGGCTTTCGCCTTCGACGAAGTTGAAGCTCACGTTCAGGTTGTGCGGCACGCGCTGGACCATGTCGCCGTTGATGTAGACCTCGGGGATCTCCACGAGCCCCTTGCGCAACCGATCGCGCAGCATGCGGATCCGCTCGTTGTCCTTGGCCATCTCGACCTTCGCCAGCCGGAACGCTTCGCCCATGCCCACGATCTGGTGGGTCGGCAGCGTGCCCGAGCGCATGCCACGCTCGTGACCGCCGCCGTGCATCTGCGCCTCGATGCGCACGCGCGGCTTGCGTCGCACGAACAATGCGCCCATGCCCTTTGGACCGTAGGTCTTGTGCGCCGAGAACGACATCAGGTCGACCTTCAGCGTGGCCAGATCGATCGGCAGCTTGCCCGTCGCCTGCGCCGAATCGACGTGGAAGATGATCTTGCGCGCGCGGCACATCTCGCCGATGGCCGGAATATCCTGGATCACGCCGATCTCGTTGTTGACGTACATCACGGAGACCAGGATCGTGTCGGGGCGCAGCGTCGCCTCGAACTGCTCGAGATCGAGCAGGCCGTTCTCCTTCACGTCGAGATAGGTCACCTCGAAGCCTTCGCGCTCGAGCTCGCGCATCGTGTCGAGCGTAGCCTTGTGCTCGGTCTTCACCGTGATGAGGTGCTTGCCCTTGTCCTTGTAGAAGTGCGCGGCGCCCTTGAGCGCGAGGTTGATCGACTCGGTGGCGCCCGAGGTCCACACGATCTCCTTGGGGTCGCAATTCACGAGCTCGGCGACGTGGCGGCGCGCTTCCTCGACCGCCTCTTCGGCCTTCCAGCCGAACGCGTGCGAACGCGATGCGGGGTTGCCGAAATCGTTGGTCAGCCACGGAATCATCTTCTCGGCCACGCGGGGATCGACTGGCGTGGTGGCCGAATAATCGAGGTAGATCGGCAACTTCATCGTCGGAGCATTCCAGGGTGTTGAACGGGGTACAACGTCAGGCCATGCTTGCCGGTTCGGGCTTGCGATCCGCGTGCCGGTGATCCTGCATCACTACCGCGTCGCCGTTCTTGGGTTCGCGCTGCTGGCGCACCAGCTCCGCGAGCGTGACCGAACGCAGGAAGCCGAAGATGTGCGCATTGAGGCTCGCCCAGAGCTCGTGCGTCATGCACCGGCGATCGTCGAGGCAATTCTCCTTGCCGCCGCACTGGGTGGCGTCGATCGGCTCGTCCACCGCGAGGATGATGTCGGCGACCGACAGCTCCGCGGAATTCTTCGACAGCGTGTAGCCGCCGCCCGGCCCGCGCACGCTATCGACGATACCGTGCCTGCGCAGCTTGCCGAACAGTTGTTCAAGATACGACAGCGAGATCTTCTGGCGCTCGGAGATCGCGGCGAGCGTCACCGGACCCTCACCGCCGTGGAGCGCCACGTCGATCATCGCCGTCACTGCAAACCTACCCTTGGTCGTGAGCCTCATGCCAGTCTGCCCCCGTTGCGACGCATCTTGCAGGTGCCAAACGCGCCGCGAACCGTACAATTCCCGAACAAATTAGTCAAGTAATAGGGCAAATGGTTCCTCGATGGCACTATTCAAGCATCCGGTTGATTTGCTGCGGGTCGAAAGCCTCGGCGATCCGCTTGGCTTCGCCGCAATCGACCCCGCCGCGCTGAAGCTGCTCCACCAGCCGGTTCAGCCGGTCCTCGGTCAAGGCGGCGTGGTCCAGAAGCTTGTGGATCGCCTGCACCATCGGGTCGTTGAGGTCCGCGCCGATGCCGTAGGCCGAGAATTTCATGCGCGCTGCCGTGGCCTCGCGCTTTTCGAGGTCCTCGGGCGTGGTCACGCGCGCCGGGATGCCAACCGCCGTAGCGCCGGGCGGTACATCGCGCACGACGACCGCATTGGACCCGACCTTGGCTCCGTCGCCGATCAGGATCGGGCCCAGGATCTTCGCGCCGGCGCCGACCACCACGTTACGACCCAGCGTCGGGTGGCGCTTGCCCTTGTTCCACGACGTGCCACCGAGCGTAACCCCATGATAGAGCGTGGAATCGTCACCAATTTCGGCGGTTTCGCCCACCACCACACCCATGCCGTGGTCGATGAACACGCGGCGGCCAATCGAGGCTCCGGGGTGGATCTCTATCCCGGTCGCGAAGCGACTCCAGTGCGCAAGCCAGCGCGCAAGCCAGCGGAACCCGGAGCGCCAAAGCGGGCTCACCACCGTCCGATGCCAGACAAGCGCGTGCAACCCCGGATAGCAGGTCAGCACTTCCCAGCGGCTCCGGGCCGCCGGGTCGCGGTCGAAAACGACCGCAATGTCTTCTCTCAAGCTATCGAACATGGATGAATTATGGCATATCCGAGTATTTCGCTCAACTATTATATCAACCTGCGATATCTGTTCTTGACACAACACAAATGAGGACGTTGCGCGAGATCGGCAAGTCGCCTGCCGCAACGTTCGCGGGACGCCCCCGCCTCACTTCTTCTGGGTATTCCCTAACGCGCGATCGATCGAGGCGAGCACGCCCCGGAGGATGTTCACCTCCTCGCGTTCCAACCCGGTACGCGCGAACAGGCGTCGCAATCGCGGCAACAGGCGACGCGGTCGGTCCGGGTTGTAGAAGCGCAGCTCCGCGAGCGTTCGCTGCGCGTGTGCGTAAAGCGATTCGATGTCGCCCTGCGTCGCAGGCGCAAACCGCGGCGAGGTCCAAGTGCCCTCGCCGCACACTGCAATGCGCAACTCATACGCTGCGATTTGCACGGCAGCAGCGAGATTGAGCGATGAATACGCGGGGTTCGCAGGAATGGTCGCGAACGCGGTGCAGCGGGCGAGCTCCTCGTTGCTCAGCCCCGACATCTCGTTGCCGAACACCATCGCAACCGGTCCTTCCTGCGACGCGCGCACGATGGTCTGCGCAGCGGTGCGGACGCTGAGCACATCGGCGCCGAGCTCGCGTGGACGAGCGGAAAATCCGATCGCGAGCGTGCAGTCCGCGATCGCGGCATCGAGCGAGGCGACCACGAGCGCATCCCCCAGCAGGTGTGCTGCGCCGGTTGCACGCGCGTCGGCCTCCGGGTCGGGGAAGCGCCTCGGATCCACCAGGACCAGTCGTGCGAGTCCCATCGTATGCATCGCGCGCGCGCATGCACCGATGTTGCCCGGATGGCTGGTTCGCACGAGCACGACGCGAGCGCGCTCCAGGACGCGGTCGGGTGCGTCTTGCATGGCGTTTCCCGGCGAAGTCGACATGGGCGCGAAGGCAGAGTGCCAAGCGTGCGTACGGTTAGAATACGCAAACTGCGAGCGCCACGCCGCTTGACCGTTGCAACCGTCGGGTCGCGCTTGATCGAGCCAACGCCATGCACCCGATGCTCACCACGGCCGTCAAGGCTGCCCGTCGCGCCGGCAACATCATCAATCGCGGCGCGCGCGAGATCGACCTGCTGACCGTCACGGCGAAGGGCCCCAAGGACTTCGTGAGCGAGGTCGATCGCGCCGCGGAAGCTGCGATCGTCGAGACATTGCACGCGGCGTATCCGGATCACGCGATCCTGGCCGAGGAAGGTACCGCGCGCGACAAGAACGTCGATGCCGAGAACCTGTGGATCATCGATCCGCTCGATGGCACGACCAATTTCCTGCACGGCTTCCCACAGTACTGCGTATCGATTGCGCTTGCGCACAAAGGCGTGATCACGCAGGGCGTCATCTACGATCCGGTGCGCAACGACCTGTTCACCGCGACGCGCGGGCGCGGGGCGTTCCTCAACGATCGACGCATCCGCGTATCGCGACGGCAGCATCTGCGCGAGTGCCTCATCGGCACCGGCTTCCCGTTTCGCGAAGGAAGCTACCTCGATACCTACCTCGAGATGATGCGCATCATGACCCAGCAGGCCGCGGGATTGCGCCGACCCGGTGCGGCCGCGCTCGACCTCGCTTACGTCGCCTCGGGGTCGTACGACGGGTTCTTCGAGATCGGCCTCAATCCGTGGGACGTCGCCGCGGGAAGCCTGCTCGTGCTCGAGGCGGGCGGCCTCATCGGCGACTTCGCCGGCGAAGGCGACTATCTTTACGGCGGGCAGGTCATCGCCGCCAGTCCGCGCATTTTTGCGCAAATGGTCAAGTCTCTCGCGCCGTTCCGGCCCGCACTGTTGCGTGGCGCCACGCCGCCCGTCTCCGCGAAGTAACGTTCGGCCGCCGCGCATTGACGCGCGGCGCGCGCCGACCCCATGATCGCGTTATGCCGGTGGCATTGAAGTTGCTGGCCGGCAGGTTGGAACCGTTCGTTCCGAAACCGGAGTCCCCCGCATGGTTACGCGCTCCTTACGCGTCGCGCTCGCAGCCTGCACGTTGCTGTTTGCGACGGTTATCGCCGGCGATGCCGGCGCAGGCACGATTTCGTCGCTGCGAGTTAAGCTCAGCCCATTGGCCGCGCCGCGCGGAACGCTTCCCGATGCGGTCAGAACGCACCTCGAGAGCGTTCTCGGTACGAGCTTCGATGTGGCGAAGGTCACGCGCACCGGCGCGCTCGACCTCGCCTTTTCGCCGGCGCTCGACGCGCGCGATGCAGCGTCGGCAGTCGCGGCATTGCGCAACGACCGCATGGTGTTATGGGCAGAAATGCCGTCGCGGCTCCCGTCGACGACGCCCGCGCTGCGCCCGAAATCGGCAACGCCGGAGACGAGCCGCAAGTTCATGGTGCGCCTCAAGGACGACCAGGCCGATATCGCGCCGCTGCTTGCCGACTTGTCGCTGCGTATCGGCGTGCCAATCGCCGTGGACCGCCAGATCGGACCGGTGTGGGTGCTCACGGTCCTGCAGTCCCGGTCGGTCGACACGCTGGACGCGCTTGCCGAAGTCATCCAGCAGCATCCGCAGGTGGAATACGCAGACGCGGTGCATCGGCTCACGATCAAGCGTGTACCGAACGATCCGCTGTACCCCGCGCAATGGAACCTCACCGACGCCTTGGCCGGCATCGATCTCCCGGCGGCGTGGGACCTTGAAACCGGCTCGCCGAACATCATCGTCGGCGTCGTCGACACTGGCATCCGCTCTCATCCCGACAACATCGGCCGCATCCTCCCCGGCTACGACTTCATCAGCGACAAGGACAGCGCGCGCGACGGCGACGGGCGCGATCCGGACGCCACCGACGAAGGCGACTGGACCGAAGACGGCGAATGCTTCGGCGCTCCGGCGGAGGCAAGCTCGTGGCACGGCACTTTCGTCGCCGGTCTGATCGCGGCGAACGCGAACAACGGCATCGGCATCGCCGGCGTGGACTGGAACGCGAAGGTGGTTCCGGCGCGGGCGCTCGGGCGCTGCGGCGGATTGCTCGACGACGTCTACGCGGCGGTCCGTTGGGTCGCCGGGTTGCCGGTCGACAACGTGCCGCCGAACTCGTACCCGGCCAAGGTCATCAACATGAGCCTCGGCGGCGAGCACGGCTGC
>DATKLH010000253.1:0-3213 GCA_035542515.1 Casimicrobiaceae bacterium | reverse complement strand
GAGGAGGGCATTCGCTTCGCCGAGGGCCTGACCCCGCTCGCCATCGAGGTGGACGAGATGGGCCATGCCATCGGTCTCACGGTGTCGGTTCAGCAGACGCAGGGTGACGGCGTGTGGCAGGAAATCGGACGTACGCTGCTGCCCGCACGTACCATTCTCATCGCGGCCGGTACTCAGCCCAATACGGTGCTCGCACGCGAGGATGCCGAGCATTTCACGCTCGACGGCCGTTATTTCCGCCTGCTCGACGAAGCGGGCGTGCCGGTCAAGACGGTGCGCGGTCTCGCCAAACCGGCCGAACCGGTGGTGCTGACCGACATTCGCGCCGACGGTCGCGCCACGAGCTTCTTCGGAGACCTGCATCCATCCTACTTCGGCAACGTCGTCAAGGCGATGGCAAGTGCGAAACAGGGCTATCCCGTCGTGTCGCGCGCGCTTGCGAAGGTGCAACCGGCTGCGCGCGAGACCGATGGCGAGTTCATCGCGAGGCTCAACGATACGTTGCGCGCCACCGTCGAGCGTGTCGTTCGCCTGACGCCGACGATCGTCGAGGTGATCGTGCGCGCGCCCGCCGCGGCTCGTCGCTTCGCGCCCGGCCAGTTCTATCGACTGCAGAACTACGAGTCGCTGGCTCCGCGCATCGAAGGCACGCGCATGGCGATGGAGGGACTGGCGTTGACCGGCGCGTGGGTCGATCGCGCAGCAGGCCTGGTATCGACGATCGTGCTCGAAATGGGCGGCTCGTCGAACCTGTGCGCGCATCTGAAGCCCGGCGAACCGGTGGTGTTGATGGGACCGACCGGAACGCCGACCGAGATCGAAGGCGGCGAAACGGTGGTGCTCGTGGGAGGCGGCCTCGGCAACGCTGTGCTGTTCTCCATCGGCCGCGCGTTTCGCGAGGCCGGCTCGCGCGTGCTGTACTTCGCGGGCTATCGCCGCATGCAGGACCGCTACAAGATCGAGGAGATCGAAGCGGCTTCAGATGTCGTCATATGGTGCTGCGACGAAGGGCCTGGCTTCGCGCCGTCGCGTCCGCAGGACCGCGCGTTCGTCGGCACCATCGTCGAGGCGATGCGCATGTATGCGTCGGGCCACATGGGCGAGCAGGCGATTGCGTTCTCGGCGTGCGACCGGATCATCGCCATCGGCTCGGACAGGATGATGGCCGCGGTCGCGGCTGCGCGCCACAACGTGCTCGCGCCGTATCTGAAGCGTCCGCATCGCGCGCTCGCGTCGATCAATTCGCCGATGCAGTGCATGATGAAGGAGATCTGCGCGCAATGCCTGCAACCGCATCGCGATCCGGTCACGGGCGCGGTATCGTACGTCTTCTCGTGCTTCAATCAGGACCAGGACGCCGATCGCGTGGACTTCCATGCGCTCGACGTGCGCCTGAAGCAGAATGCGGTGCAGGAGAAGCTGACTTCGCAATGGATCGGGCGGTTGCTTGATGGGGCAGGGGATGGGGCATAGGCGATAGGCGATAAGGAATAGGGAATAGGGGTAGGGGGATGAGCTGACGCATCGCGGTGTGTCGCCGCTTCGATGAAGGCGAGCCGGTTCGCGAGGGACAGCAGCGAAGGTTGCATCGACGCAGGCCACAGCGCGCGTCGCTGCGCAAGTTGGTACCCTCCACCGCAATCACCACACTTCCGCTCGCCGGGAAAACCTGCATCCGATTTCGCGCCTCTTCCGCTTTCCCCTTTCCTATTTCCTATTTCTCGGACATGGACCGCTCCACCGCCATCCGCCGCGCAACCGACGCATTCGACGGCGGCCGCCTGTTCAGCGATCTCGCGCGCCGTGTCGCGTATCGCACCGAAAGCCAGAACCCGCAATCGGGCCCCGAGCTTGGCCGCTATCTGACCGACGAGCTGGCGCCGCGCTTCGGCATGCTGGGATTCAGCGTGCGCATCATCGAGAATCCGGTGACGGGCGCAGGTCCGTTCCTGCTGGCCACGCGCGTCGAGGATGAACATCTCCCAAGCGTTCTAGGCTACGGTCACGGCGACGTGATCCGGGGACTGGAAGGACAGTGGCGCGCGGGCCTCGACCCGTGGACGCTGACCCTCGACGCGGATCGCTGGTACGGACGCGGCACCGCGGACAACAAGGGCCAGCACAGCGTGAACCTGCTAGCACTCGAGCAGGTGATCGCACAGCGCGGCCATCTCGGCTTCAACTGCAAGTACCTGATCGAAACCGGCGAGGAGATCGGATCGCCGGGTCTTGCACAGCTATGTGCCGAGCAGCGCGACGCGCTCAGCGCCGATCTGTTGATCGCCTCCGATGGTCCGCGCCTGCATCCGCAACGCCCGACGCTGTTCATGGGCGCCCGCGGTGCGCTCAATTTCGATCTCATGGTCAGGTTGCGCGAGGGCGCGCATCACTCCGGCAACTGGGGCGGCTTGCTCGCCAATCCGGCGATCGTGCTCGCCCACGCGTTGGCTTCCTTGATCGACGATCAGGGTCGAATCAAGGTTCGGGCGATCCTGCCCGACTCGATACCGGCCAGTGTGAAAGCAGCGCTGGCCGAGTGCGTCGTGGAATCGTCGCCCGATGGCCCTTCGATCGACGCTCACTGGGGTGAACCTGGGCTCACCGCAGCCGAGAAAGTCTATGGATGGAACACCTTCGAGGTGCTCGCCTGCAAGAGCGGCAATCCGGACAACCCGGTCAACGCGATCCCCGCGTGGGCGAGCGCTCATTGCCAGATCCGCTTCACCGCCGATGTGGACCCCGCGAAGCTGTTGCCCGCGATCCGGCGCCATCTCGACGAGCACGGCTTCGGTCATGTCACGGTGACCGAAGCTGCAAAGGGTTTCTTTCGCGCGACGCGCCTCGATCCGGATCATCCGGCGGCGCGCTGGGCGGCAGCTTCGATCCAGCGCACCACCGGGCAGCGGCCTGCGGTGCTGCCCAACATCGGCGGCTCGCTGCCCAACGATTGTTTCGCCGAAACGCTCGCCATGCCGACGCTGTGGGTGCCGCATTCCTACGCAGGCTGTTCGCAGCATGCGCCCAACGAGCACGTGCTCGCGCCGTTGCTGCGCGAAGGGCTTGCGATCATGACCGGTCTCTACTGGGACCTTGGCGAGTCGCCACCCGCCTTACCCCCACGCAAGGCGTACGGTACGATGGCGGCCGCCAACGGCTGATCGGCGTCGCGCACAACGCCCGCCTCGATAACCTGACCCGCATGACTCCACGCTC
>DATKLH010000252.1:0-16336 GCA_035542515.1 Casimicrobiaceae bacterium | reverse complement strand
TGCGCTTCGTCGCCTCCGATGTCGTGACGCTTCGACGGCGAGCACGACGCGGCATCGTCGTTCGACTGGCTTCGACCCTTCCCCCCGGAGAGCCGGATGCAGCGCCCCCGCGAGCGCATCGCGACGCGTGAGCGACGAGCAGCGGCACCCTCGAGCGGCTCATGCGCACACGAGCACGCTCGATGCCCGGGCGCGCTTGTCCGGTACTGCGCTCGGAATCGTACCCACCGGCGTGTGCTTGACCGGGACCGCAGTCGGCGACCTTTTGTCGGTTGTAACCAAGTGCCGCGCCGCCGCGGCGCGCATCTTGCTGCCAGCCACGCCAGTGCGCCGTCCCGCATTCGACTCTCGCGTCCATGGAGTTCGGTCCGACGCGCGCCCGAGTCGGAAATCGTGATGCGTAGTTGTGGTGCAACTGCTCGTTCCCTTGCCATGGATGGCGCGCCGCGATCCGTGCGCAAAAGCCAATCGCCTCCGCGGCGTGGACGAGCAACGCGCGTCCTGTCACGTCTGGCGCGCTCGAACGCACACCCGCTGCAATCCCGCAGGTGCGTCAGCGGCATCGCCGGCACCTGGCTCGCGATCTGTTTCACGGCTTGCGCGACGCCTGTGGGCGCTACGACGCCGAGCGACCTCGCCGAGCTCAGCCTGGAGGAGCTCAGCAACATCACCATCACCTCGGTATCGCGTCACGCGGAGCAGCTTTCCAAGGCGCCCGCGTCGATATTCGTGATCACCGCCGAAGACATTCGCCGATCGGGTGCGACCACTTTGCCCGAGGCGTTGCGCCTCGCCCCCAATCTCGCGGTGGCACAAACCGGTGCCGGCGACTACGCCATCAGTGCGCGGGGCTTCAACAACGCGATCGGCAACAAGCTGCTGGTCCTGATCGACGGCCGCACCATCTACACGCCGTTGTTCTCGGGCGTGAACTGGGATTCGCAGTACCCGATGCTCGAAGACATCGATCGCATCGAAGTCATCAGCGGCCCGGGCGCGACGCTGTGGGGCGCCAACGCCGTGAACGGCGTGATCAACATCATCAGTCGCGAGGCGCAGCGCACCCAGGGCGCACTGGTGAGCGCAGGCGGGGGCAACCGTGAACAGCGAGCCGCGGCACGCTACGGCAGCCCGATCGGTGCCGATGGATTCGCGCGGATCTACGCGCTGGCCGACAAGCGCGACCATACCGAACACGAAGATGGCACTTCGGTACCGGATGGATGGCGCTATGCGCAGACCGGCTTCAGGGCCGATTGGGCCCATGCCGATCGCACGCTGACAGTGCAAGGCGATGCCTACGGGGGACGCAAGGACAGCGGGCCGCTGGGGCGGCCCACCGTCGACGGCGCCAACCTGCTGGCGCGCTGGAACGCCACGCTCGAGAACAAGTCGACCCTGCAGATCCAGTCCTACATCGACCATACCTCGCGCGACGATCCGCTGTCGCTCTCCGACCGTGTCGATATCTTCGACATCGAGTTCCAGCACGGAATGACACTCGGCGAGCGACACACGCTGCTGTGGGGCGGCGGTTACCGCTACGCGCACGACAGCACTCAAACGCATTTCAATGCCATCAATCCGCTCCCCCAGGTTTACGTGCCGGCAAGCCGCAGTCTCGATTGGGCCGACGTGTTCGTCCAGGACGAGATCGCAGTGCGTCGCGACTTCAAGCTGACGCTGGGACTCAAGGCCGAGACCAACGTCTATACCGACCTCGAGTTCCTGCCCACGATTCGGGCAGCCTGGATTCCCGATGCCGATCGCCTGGTGTGGGCCGCGATCTCGCGCGCGGTGCGCGCGCCGGCGCGCATCGATCGCGAGTTCCAGTTGTTTCTCTCGCTGCCCAATCGTCCGCTGATTCCCGTGATCAAGGGCGGTCCGGATTTCCAATCGGAAATCGCCGATGTGCTCGAGGTCGGCTATCGGGCGACGCCCTCGACGAGCGTCTACTACTCGGTGACCGCGTTCTACGCCTTCTACGATCGGCTGCGCAGCGGGCAGCCGCCGCCGGCGTTCGTTCAGAACCTGATGCAGGGATCGACCTACGGCGTCGAAGCGTGGGGCGGCTACCAGCCGCTTCCCGCCTGGCGCCTCAGTGCGGGAATGACGCTGCTGCGTGAGGACTTGCGCATCAAGGCCGGAAGCCTCGACCCGACCGGCCCGAGCGCGCTCGGCAACGACCCGCGATTCCAATGGATGCTGCGCTCGCAGTACAACCTGACCCGTGACATCGATTTCGACGTCGGGCTGCGTCATGTGAACGAGCTGCCGAACCCCATCGTTCCCGCCTACACCGCGCTCGACGTTCGCCTCGCCTGGCGCCCGCGCAACGACCTCGAGCTGTCGGCCATCGTGCGCAATGCCACCGACCCGGAGCATCCGGAGTTCGGCCCCGCCGCCACGCGCAGCGAGATCGCGCGCGAGGTCTTCCTGCAAGTCCAGTGGCGGATGTGACCCGATGACAACAGCTTCGCCGCGGCGAGCGCAGGAGATCCCGATCGGGGCAACGCCGAGGGTCGCGAGCGCCAGCATGTCGCGCGGAGGCGGCAACCGCAGCGATCGCTTCGCGCGATGGTCGCGGGCCATCCTGCTCGGCCTGGCATTGCTGCTGTCGCCCGCTGCGCTGCCCCTGGCGCAAGGCGAAGCACAGCTCGCCGCCGAGTATCGCGTCAAGGCCGCCTTCGTCTACAAGTTCGGCGAGTACATCGAGTGGCCGAGCGACGCGTTCACGCATTCGGGCAACTCGATCGAGATCGGCGTCATCGGCGCCGACATGCTCGCCGACGAGCTCGAACGGCTGGTGAGCGCCCGCACGATCAACGGACGCCGTGTCACGGTGGTGAAGCTCCGGCACGGCGACCCGCTCGATGGCGTGCATGTGCTCTTCGTCGGGCGCTCCGAAGAAAGCACGCTGGGCAAGCTCCTGCTCGCCGCCAAGGGCCGGGCGATCGTCACGGTGACGGAATCGGATCAGGCGCTCTCGATGGGCAGCATGATCAATTTCGTCGTCGACGACGACAAGGTGCGCTTCGACATCGCGCTGATACCCGTGGAGCAGGGCAACATTCGCATCAGCGCGCGGCTGCTCGCGGTCGCGCGCAAAGTGATGCCGAAGTCGTCATGAGATCGCCGTTCACCGGGTCTCTGCAGCGCAAGCTCCTCGGAGTCGCTCTGCTCACGACGCTCACCGCGTTGCTCGTCGCGCTCGGCGCGATCGTCGCTTACAACGTGCGTGTCTACCACCTCGAGCTGCTGTCGGACATGAGCACGCAGGCCGAGCTCCTCGGTCACATGACCGCTCCCGCCCTGTCTTTCGACGACAAGAAGCTCGCGACCGAGAACCTCGGTCAGCTGCGAGCGCGACCCTCGGTTCGTGCAGCGGCGATCTACACGGCGCGAGGAGCGCTATTCGCAACGTATGTCGCGAGTCCGGCGGAAACGAGCTTCCCGGCACTCCCCGAGGGCGACGCGGTGCACGTCGATGCGCGCACCGTGACGGTGTTCAAGCGCATCGTCGTCGATGGCGAGATCCTCGGCACGGTCTATATCCGCGCGGATTACGGGCTGGCGCGACGCGTGGTCGACTATGCGGCGATCGCGGCGATCGCCGCCATCGCCGGCCTTGCGACTGCGTTCCTGTTGTCGCTGCGATTGCAGCGTGCGATCACCGCACCGATCGTGTCGATCGCCGACATCGCACGCGAGGTCGTCCGCAGACGCGATTACTCCAGGCGTGCCCAGAAGACGAGCAGCGATGAAGTCGGCGTGCTGGTGGACGCCTTCAACGACATGCTCACCGAGATCGAGCGGCGAACCGGCGAGCTCGAGGAGTCCTACACCGAGATCGCCAAGGAGGCGACCGAGCGCACGCGCGCGCAGCAGGAGGTCATGCGACTCAACCAGGATCTCGAGATGCGGGTGCGCGATCGCACCGCGGAACTGGAGATCGCCAACCAGGAGCTGGCGATCGCGAAAGCGGCCGCCGACAAATCGAATCAGGCCAAGTCCACCTTCCTGTCCAACATGAGCCATGAGCTGCGCACGCCGCTCAACGCGATCCTGGGATTCGGACAGCTTCTGCAAGCCGAAGATCTGGTCACGACCCCGGCACAGCAGAGCGAGTTCGTCGGACATATCGTCAACGCGGGCGAGCACCTGCTCGCGCTGATCAACGAGGTGCTCGACCTCGCCAAGGTCGAGTCGGGCACGGTGAGCCTGTCGATGGAGCCGGTGGCCCTCGTCGAAACGCTCGAAGAAGTGCGCACGATGATCGAGCCGATCGCGAACAAGCGCAACATCCGCCTGGTGTTCCCGCGTCACACCGACCTCGACGTGATCGCGGACCGCATTCGCCTCAAGCAGGTGCTGCTCAACCTGCTGTCCAATGCCGTCAAGTACAACCGCGACGGCGGCACGGTCATCGTAAGCCAGACGCGCATCGCGCCCGACCGGGTTCGCGTCGAGGTCCAGGACACCGGCGCGGGCCTCGCACCCGAAGCGATCGCGCAACTGTTCCAGCCGTTCAACCGGCTGGGGCAGGAAACCGGTCCGCAGGAAGGCACCGGAATCGGCCTGGTGGTCACCCGGCGCCTGGTCGAGCTGATGGATGGATCGATCGGCGTGACCAGCACGCCCGGGGTCGGGTCGGTGTTCTCGATCGAAATGAAATGCGCGGCGCGCAAGGTCGACGCCGCAACGGCGTCGGCTCCTGGTGCTGTCATCGCGATGGCGGTGGCCAGCGTGCCGGTCGACCCATCGCAGCGCAGGGTTCTCTACGTCGAGGACAACCCGGCCAACCTCAGGCTGGTCAAGGAGATTCTCGCGTACCGGAGCGACGTTTTCCTGTGGACCGCCGCCGACGCGCATCTGGGCATCGAGCTCGCGCGCGCCCACCAGCCGGAGGTGATCCTCATGGACATCAACC
Source organism: Casimicrobiaceae bacterium (assembly GCA_035542515.1). Classification (GTDB taxonomy): domain Bacteria; phylum Pseudomonadota; class Gammaproteobacteria; order Burkholderiales; family Casimicrobiaceae; genus VBCG01. Next base: position 11,406 of record DATKLH010000252.1, on the reverse strand, counting down.
TGCCGGGGATGAGCGGCATCGATGCTCTTACCATCCTGCGCAACGACAGTCGCACCGCGGACATCCCGGTCATCGCGCTGACGGCGAACGCGATGCCGCGCGATGTCGAAAAAGGCAATGCCTTCGGATTCTTCCGCTACCTGACCAAGCCGATCAACATCGCTGCTTTTTTCGAGGCGCTCGACAGCGCGCTCGCATTTTCGGGCGACCGACGGTCGGCACGAAGCGCCGCTGTCGGAAGTAACTGAACCCAGCGCAGGCTATCGGTCGGCTTCACGATCGAGCCATCGCGCGCATCATGAAAGACCGATGCGCTCGCGCGGCGAGCTCATGAAGACGCAGCTCGGCGCACGAGCTCGATCCCCGCGCGCTGCGTCGATAGCTACCGACTCTCGAGTGCGATGTCGACCATCACCTCGTGGGCAACGCTTTCGAGTGCGGCGCGCAGGTCGCGCGTCGCAACATGCTCGGGCAGGCGCACTTGCGCGATCGCCTTGAACAGCGATTCGCCGGAGAACGCTCCGCTCACCCGATCGGTGGAGAGCTGCTCGATGCTCACGCCGTGACGTGCAAGCACGTCGGCGATATCCCGGACGATGCCAGGATGATCGTGTCCGACCACCTCGAGCCGCAGCAGATCGGGCCCCGATGCGGCGGCTGGCACGTCACCTTTTGCCACGAGGAAGCGCATCCCGATCGCATCGAGCTCGCCCAATGCCGCGCTGAAGCGCTCGACGTTGTCTTGCGGAAGCTCGAGCTGCACGATGCCGGCGAACTGACCGGCCAGGTTGGCCATCCGCGCGCCGAGCCAGTTGCCGCCATGCGCGCCCACGATCTGCGCCACCCGGAACACGATGCCGGTGGTATTGGGACCGATCAAGGTCAGGACCACAGACGCGTTCATCGACGGCACCTCCGCGATTTCACGATCGGCGAGCCGTCACGCGAATCTCGCTTCGCTGCGGCCACGCGGCTCCAATACTGCCACAGCGCGGATCGCGGCTCGGGATCCGGCGCGCCGCAACGCGCGACAGCGAGCCGCTCAGCTCCCCGCCGCATCGTGGATCTCGGGAAAGTACACGTCCTTCCAGCTCTGCGGAAGATTGCGGATCGACTTGGTGCGGTACATGAATTCGGCGTATTTCATGATGCCCTGCGGAGCCGCGGTCACGATGAAATCGCGGTCCTCGAGAATCTTCGCCACCAGCGCGGGAGAGAGCTTGGAGGCCTCCTCCTCGACGTAAGTGCGCGCCGCGGCCTCCTTGTCGCGGTTGATCATGTCCATCGCCTCCGTGAGCGCCTCGAGCACGGCACGATAGGCCTTGGGGTTGGCGTCATGGAACTTCGCCGAGGTGTAGAGCGAATTCAGCGTGCTGGGGCCGACGACGTCGTAGGAGCTCAGCACGCGGTGCACGCCAGCCGCCTGCAGCTCCTGCTCCTGGAACGGCGCGTTGGCGAAGTGCGCCGAGACCTCCGTCTTGCGGCTGAGCAATGCAGCCATCGCCTCGGGATGCTGCATCGACACCGTGATGCTGTCGAGCTTGTCGTAGCTCGCGTCGCCGAACTTCTGCGCCGCTGCCATCTGCAGGACGATCGCCTGGATCGAGACCTTCACCGCGGGCAGCGCGATCTTGTCCCGGCTGGTGAAATCCGCGATGGACTTCACGTTGGGATTGATCGTGCTGAGGTAAAGCGGCATCGAGCCCAGCGACGCCACGCCCCTGACGTCGATCTGGCCCCTGGTCTTGTCCCAGATCTTGAGCAGCGGTCCCACGCCGCCGGAGGCGAAGTCGAGGTTGCCGGCGAGGAGCGCGTCGTTCATGGCGGCGCCCGATCCGAACTGCGCCCAGCTCACCTTCATGTTGGCGAGCCCGGCCGCCTGCGCGCGCTTTTCGACGAGCTTGTACTTCTTCATGATCAGCAGCGGCAGGTAGTTCACGCCGAACTGCTGCGCGATGCGGATCTCGCCGGTCTCCGCGGCGGCGGGTCGAATCGTCCCATAGCAGACGGCGAGCGCGACCACGACGTATACGACGGCGGCGAACCGAACGGACCTGCGCATGCTGTTTCCTCCTCGCGACGATTTGGCCTCCTTGGCGGTGCGGAGGCGCTGGGTTTTGCGCATAATACATATCATACGTATGATATGTAACGGGGTGATGCCCGCCGTCGCGCTCGTCGCCGTGCGCGGCACGGGGCCGGCCGTTGGGTTCATGTCCGTTGCATCGAACAAGCTGCGGATTCCGCGGTACGACGGCTACGTTACGGTTGTCCTATTCCATTTCCTACGAAGTCCCCATGGATTCCCGCGAAGACCCGCCGATGACGGCGCGGCGCATGACGATGGTCGAGTCGTCGAGCGCGGTCGACCCGCTGTACAAGCAGGTGCGCGCGGCGCTGGTGGAAAGCCTTGCCACCGGGGAGTGGAAGCCCGGTGAAGTGATCCCCAGCGAGCGCAAGCTCGCGCAGCGCTACGGCGTCGCGGTCGCGACGATCCGCGCGGCCACTTCGGAGCTTGCGGCGATGAAAGTGCTTTCGCGCCGCCAGGGGCGAGGCACCTACGTCTGCCGCGAGGACGAACGGCGCAACATCTACCAGTTCTTCCACGTCGTGCGCAACGACGGTGCGCGCGAGCTACCCGTGAGCGAGCTCGTGTGGATCAGGAAGCGCCGCGCCGATCTCGATACGGCACATGCGCTCGATCTGCCGCGCGATCCGGCCGCGCAATCGGTCTACCTCGTGCGCAACATCCTCAAGGTCAGCGGCGTGCCGGTGGTCGTATCGGACATCGCGATCGCTGTGTCGCGATTTCCGGGGCTGACCGAGCAACGCATACGCGCGGGCGGACCCACGTTGTACGCCGTCTACCAGAGCGAGTACGGGATCAACATCGTGCGCACCGACGAGAAGCTGCGGGCGATCAGGTGCGACACCGACACGGCGCGGCTGCTGCGCGTCAGGCGCGGTGCGCCGGTGCTCGAAGTGCGACGACTGGCCTACACCTTCAACGAGGAAGTAGTCGAGGTGCGACGCAGCATGGTCCAGACCACCGACTACCACTACGCCTTGTCGCGCGGCGGCCATTGAATTGCAAGGAGAAGCGATGAGTGTGACGATCCGCCCCCTGTCGGCCGCGTGCGGCGCGGAGGTGACCGGCGCGAGCCTGTACGAGCCGTTGGGCAGCGACACGGTGAGCGAGCTGCATCGCGCGCTCGCGGAGAACGGATGCCTCCTGTTTCGCAACGTCGAGGTAACGCCCTCCCAGCACATCGCGTTCAGCCGGCAGTTCGGCCCGCTCGAGTCGCACGTGGTCGGCGATTTCAACCTGCCCGACCATCCCGAGGTGTTCGTGGTGTCGAACGTGCGCGAAGAAGGCCGCCTCAAGGGCGCGGTCTACGCGGGCCAGTACTGGCACTCCGATCTTTCGTACATGGAGAAGCCCTCGCTCGGATCGCTGCTGCTCTGCCACGAGATGCCTGCGATCGGCGGCGATACGATGTGGGCGAACATGTACCTGGCGTACGAGACGTTGTCCGAGCCGCTCAAGCGATTCCTCGGCGGGTTGCACGCGATCCACGACTACAGTCATGCGTACGACACCTACTTCGCCAAGACCAAGGAGCGGCCGCCGCTCACGCCGGAACAGCGCGCCAAGACCCCCCCGGTCACGCATCCCGCGGTGCGCACGCATCCGGTGACCGGCCGCAAGGCGCTTTATGTGAACCCCGGGTTCACCACCGGGTTCGTGGACATGCCCGACGAGGAGTCGGCGCCGATCCTGCAATTCCTGTTCGCCCATTCGACGCGGCCGGAGTTCATCTATCGCCACCGCTGGAGCGTGCGCGACATGATGTTCTGGGACAACCGTTGCACGATGCATTACGCGCTGGCCGATTACGATTTCTCGGTGCGCCGTCACATGCATCGCACGACGGTCGCCGGCGACGTGCCGTTCTAGACGCGGTCGCGCATCGGGTTGCTACGCATCCTGTGACCGCGCGACGCTACGACGCGAATCGGCGCATCGTGCGCCCAAGCGAACGCCCAGGTATCACGTGCGATCGCTCATGATGCGTCGACCGGGTTCTGCCGCATCATCCAGATGATCAGATCCCAGGCGTTGCGGATGCCGGCCAGCAGGAGCAATACGACGCAGACGCCCACCCCGGAGACAGCCCACGCCGGGTCGACGAAGCACGTCGCTCCGGCGGCAAGCAAGACTCCGTACGCGGTCCACGGAACGCCCACGTACCAGACCCAGTCGACGGCGGGAAGCTGGTTGTCCCGCCACTTGCGATGCGCCTCGGTGTAGAAGAGATACGCCAGGGACCCCGCGCCGCCGATGACGAGGGCGGCTCCGATCACGCGTTGCGATGCGATCGGTGCAAGCAACACCTCGGACACGACGAAGGCCGCGGTGAGGTGATAGATGTTCGGCGTGATGAATGCCTTGAGGCCCGTGGAGTGACGCTCGGCGATCACGCGCCAGCCGAACGATACGACGACGAACAGCAGACCGGTCAGCGTGACCCCGGCGGTTCCGGCGAGCAGAAAGAAATCGTGCCAACCTTCCATTACGGCGTCGTGCATGCGCAGCCTCGTGGGTGCTCGGGGCCGGACGGCCAGGACGCGCTGCGTTTGCGGCGGTCCAGCGCGATAGTACTGCGAGGCTCACTCCGCGCACACGGCAATCGGCGGCAAGTCGCGTGACCATGGCCGAGACCCGGCGCATCGTCGTGCGGAATGGGTCGACGCGCGTGCGGGGTGGTCGACCACACGCGCAACGACGGCTCAGGGCCGCGGCATCATGCCGTCGACATCGCCGCGCGCAAGGCTGTCGGCTGACAGCAACGCTTGTTCCGCTGTCGCGAAGGTCCCGACGGTCGATCCTTCCGACACGCGTGTCTCGCCGCGCAGGATCGTCCAGGTGGCGCGAAAGCGTCGCGTGTATTCCACGTCCGTCACGGCCTGCAGCACCACGCGGCAGCCGCGGTAGTCGAACGTGCGAACCACCGAGCTTCCCTCGCCCATTCAAGCGCCCTTCGCGCAGCCGCTGTCCATGTTGCGCATGTCAGTCGAGCGCCGTGCAGGCGGCGGTCGAATGCGCGCAACAAGGCCGCATGCGCCAAGCGCTCGGCACCGCGCTCACGCCGGAAGCTAGCGGAACACCGGACCGTGGGCCCACGCCACCAGCGAGCGGCGCGTTCCACGCGTCACCGGCGCGACACGATGATGCAGGAAGGCCGGGAACGATACCGCCGTGCCGAGGCGCCGCGCATCGCGCAGCTCGCCATGCGCGGCGAACTCGAGCCCGCCGCCGTCGTAGTCGCACGCGTCCGACAACTGCACCGAGATGGCGATCTTGCGCGTGCTCGTCGCGCCCTCGCTGCAGTCGATGTGCCAGTCGAACTGGCCGTGCTCCGGATAGACGCAGTACAGGAGCGAATCGACGAAGCCGGTGACCTCGTAGCGGTACCACTGGTTGACGCTGACGATGAGTCCCGCCATCCGCTCGTAGAGCCAGCGGCTGCGCTCGGTCAGCGGAATGGCCTTGGTGATGCCCTTGCGATAGCCCTCTTCGGGTCGCGTGAGACCCGCGGCGATGGCGTTGCCCGATTCCCCGAGCTCGACGATGGCCGCGCACTCCGTCGCGTCGAGTGCCCCCGGAAACGCGATCGGGTGGCAGATGAAGTCCTCCTGCGGCGCGTCACCTATAATCCCCGCAGGAAAGGCGAGCCGCGCGGCGCCCGCTATCGACAGCAGTTGCGGAAGCATGACCGTCAAGCCTGTGTGGCTTCGGCGGCGTTGTCCAGTGTCGATGCGAGCGGCGCATCCTCGACCATCACCACGGCATGGGCAAGACGACATGCGAGCGCGTCACGCGACCACGCCAGTCCCACGGGCGTGTCGAGCCACGCGAGCGCGTCCTCGCGTGTATACCCGGACGGCATGGTGGCAACGCTCACCTCGATGCCGTCGCGGGACACCGTGTGCGGCGCAGGCGCGAGGATGTCGAGCGATAGCGAGCCGCCGTGCGGCGGCGCCGCGACGACCACTCTTATGCCACGCTCGATGTCGCCGCCGAGATACGAACGCGCCATCAGCGATTGCATGCGGACGAAGCGCGCTTCGGCGCTGCCGGCCTCGGCCACCCGGGCGCGTGCCGCGAGCTGCGGCTGAAGCTCCAGCGCAGCGCGCATCGCGCTCGCCCGACCGTTCGCATCGGTGACCTTCATCCAGGAATAGCGAAATACCTCGTGTGTCGACATGCCGGCTCCCTCTTTGGACTGACGGATGCGCAACATGCTAGCCAGAGTCTCGGCGTGGCCCAATTGCCCAAAGGTGCGCGCCTTCCGGCCGATATCCATCGCCATGGCAGTTGTGATGGGCACTGCGATTCTGCTGCTGCTTGGCGCCACCACCTCAGCTCCGAGAGGCGGCGTGACCCAGGCGAGGAACGCGCCGCAACGCGTGGTCTACGTCTCGTATGTCGACGATCCGAACGACGATCGTGGATTGGCCGATTTCAAGCGACTGGACCGGGCGCTCGACGGCTTCAGGGCGCGCGCCACGACTTCGTTCACGCTGGAGTTCGTCCAGGTGGCGGTCGGTGGCCCGCTCACCATCGACGCGAAGATGCGCGATATCGTGGCGACCCGCCCGGCGGTGATCGTGGCGACTTCGGGAGACGTCCTGGAAGCCGCGAAGCGCGCGACGCAGGCGATTCCGATCCTGTTCGTATCCCACAACGATCCGGTCCAGGCCGGACACGTGCGCAGCATCGCTCTCCCGGGCGTCAAGCGCACCGGCTTCACTTTTTACCTGCCCATGCTGCAAAAGGCGATCGAATTGCTCATCGATGCCTACCCGGACACGGCGAGCATTGGGGTGCTGGCGGATTCCGACATGGTGGCCGAGCCGGCGATGAGTCGCGAGCTCGCGGCCGCGCGCGATGCATTCGGCATCGACATCGAGCTGTTCGCGGTGGACAACAAGGACCAGCTCCGCGAAGTCCTGCGCTCGCGCGCCGGCTCGAGGATCCAAGCCTGGTATTTCCCCTTCGGGGCGGCGCTGTGGCATCAGCGCGAGGCGGCGCTCGAGCTCATGGCGCGCACCGGCAAGCCGGCGTTGTTCAATCGCACCTACCTGGTTCGGCAGGGCGCGCCCATGTCATACGAGGCGCAGGTCGTGGATCCTTTCCGCGTCTGGGCGCGCCAGCTGCTGCTGATCCTCAACGGAGCCGACGCCGCGACCATTCCGGTCGAGCGCCCGAGCCGCTTCGAGCTGGCGCTCAACCTCGCGACCATCGAGCGCAACGAGCACCTGCGCCCGAGCAAAAAGGTGATTCAATGGGCCAACGTGCTGGTCCCGGAGGCCAACTAGGCATGTCCGACGCGGTGCCCGCGCACACATGAAGCTCGCCACGCGCTACTTCCTTGCGTTCGCCGCTCTGGCGGGCGCGGCATGCGTCACCTTCGCGGTGGTGAACGGCGTGCGGCATTACCAGGAAAACGTCGACTATGTCGGCCAAGTCCAGCGGGCCGAAGCACGCGTGGTCGCCACGCGCATCGCCGGCTATCTCGACATGCTCGCGATGCAGCTGCACGACGTGGATGCCTTGCCCTGGTCGAGCGGACTGATGAGCCAGGACGATCGCCGCAACGAGCTCCATCGCCTGCTCAAGCTGAATCCCGCCATCGAGGAATTGCGCTTCGTGACCGCCGCCGGCGAGCTGCGGAACATCGTCTCGCGCGTCGCGCGCGATCGCACGCAGAGTGCCGACGTGTGGGAGCTGCGCGATCTCTATCCGCACGACCAGGCCGTGGCGACGTGGTATGGGCCCGTGTATTTCAAGGAAGGATCGATCCCGTACGTCTCGCTCGTCGTTCGCCAACCCGGCAAGGACGCGGACCTGCTGGCCGCCGAAGTCAACCTGCGCTACGTGACCGACCTCATCGCCTCGCTTGACATAGGTGTTGCCGGGCGGGCGTACGTGGTCGACAGCACCGATCACCTCATCGCGCACCCCAATCTCACGCTGGTCCACCGCAAGGTGAACCTCGCCAGCCACTCGCAGATCATCGACGCTCGGGCGCAGAATGCGCAGACGCTGGCGAACAGCTTCACCGAGGTCGCGCGCAGCCCGGACAACGGGGTCGAAGTACTGACCAGCGCGGACGTGGTACCTGCGCCGGGCTGGCTGGTGTTCGTCGAGCAGCCGCTCGACGAAGTCATGGCGCCGGTGCGCGCGTCGGCGTACCGCACCATCATGCTGCTCGCGGTGTTCCTGGTGATCGGCGTCGTGGTCAGTCGCTGGGTCGCGGCGCGCCTCACGCGTCCGATCATCGAGCTCGACCGCGGCGTTGCGCGCATCGCTTCGGGTGACCATTCCGTGCGCGTGGCCGCCGGCGATGGAGATGAGATTCAGTCGCTGGGCGCAGGCTTCAACCGGATGGCGGAGAACCTGGGCCGAAGCTACGCCGAGCTGGAAGCGAAGGTGATCGCACGCACCCGCGAGCTCGCCGACGCGAACCGGAAGGTTCGCGCACAAGCCGACGAGCTGGCCCAGCTCAACGAACAGTTACAGCTGCGGCTCGACGAGCTCGCCGTGCGCAAGGAGGAAGCCGAGCGCGCCAACGCGGCGAAGACGCGCTTCCTCGCCGCGGCCAGCCACGACCTGCGTCAGCCGATGCAGGCGATCAGCCTGCTGGTCGACGTGTTGCGCGAGCGCATCACCGATCGCGACGTCAGCGGCCTCGTGGACAAGGTCCAGACGTCGGTTCAGTCGCTCGAGACCCTGTTCGTGAGCCTGCTCGATATCTCGCGCCTGGATGCGGGCGCGATCCTGCCGCACGTGCAGGATTTCCGCATCGATTCGCTGCTGCGACAGATCGAGGCGAACTTCCTGCCGCAGGCGCTCGCCAAGAACCTCAAGCTCGATGTCGTGCATTCGCGCGCGGTCGTGCGCACCGATCCGGCACTGCTCGAGCGCATCCTGAGCAACCTCGTGTCCAACGCCATCCGCTACACCTCGCGCGGCCGCATCCTGGTCGGCTGCCGCAGGCGCGGCGATCGACTCGACCTCCTGGTCATCGACACCGGCGCAGGCGTCCCCGAAGCGTTCCACCACGAGATCTTCGAGGAGTTCTTCCAGCTCACCAACCCCGAGCGCGATCGGAGCAAGGGCCTGGGGCTGGGCTTGTCGATCGTGAAGCGGACCGCCGAGATTCTCGGCCACCGGTTGATCGTGCGATCGCAGGTCCATCGCGGTTCGACCTTCGGCGTGCAGGTACCGCTGCTCGCGAGCCACAGCCTGCCGAGCGTCACCGCACCGGTCGCCACGGTCGATCCTTCGCGCTTCGCGGGCACGTTCGTGCTGGTGATCGACGACGACAAGGAAAACCGCTTCGCCATCGAGACGCTGTGCCGCCAATGGGGCTGTCATGTCGTCGGGGCTGGCTCGGCCGCCGCGGCGCTGTACGACCTGCAGGGACACCTGCGCAGCCCCGACCTGATCATCAGCGACTTCCGCCTGAGCGGCGCGGAAACCGGCATCGGCGCCATCGAGATCGTGCGAAGAAAGATCGAGGAGAACGTTCCCGCGGTGGTCGTCACGGGCGACATGGCGGTTACCGAGCGCGAGCTGTCGGCGTATGCACCAATCGCGCTGCTCTACAAGCCGATCAACGCCGAGCGCCTGTGGCTTGCGGCCGACAAACTGCTCGCGCTCGCCGCAGAGCAGCATTGAATCGCACGGGTTCGCTTCCGCGTCGAGCGCGGCCCGACATCAGACGACGGTGGCGCGGCGCTCGAGCTCGGGAAACCGCAGGCCGATCTTGCCCGCCGCCACGATGGCCTGCGTGCGAGTGGTGACGTTCAGCGCGCGGAGCACCGCGGTGGTGTGGACCTTCACCGTGCTGCCCGACAAGCCGAGCTCGCGACCGATCACCTTCGCGGACTTGCCTTGCAGGATGCGGAACAGCACGTCGGCCTGGCGGGAAGTCAGGCCGAGCCGGTCCGGCGTCACCGGCTCGCGGCCTGCGAAATGCGTTGCATCGGACATGCGCATTCCGTAGGGCAGCGCGGTCATGTCGGCAAGGAAGACCGACGGCGGCAGGTAGATGCCCTTGCACATGATCAGCTTCAAGGCACCCTTCAGCACGGTCGAAGTCGAGCTCTTGGGCACGAATCCCATCGCGCCCGCGTCGAGCGCTTCGAGGACTGTCTTCTTGTCCTCGCTCGATGAAACGGCAACCACCGGCAGCTCCGGGTACATCTCGCGCAGCGTGCGTATGGCGTCCAGGCCCGACGCGCCGGGCAGCTGGAGATCCATCAGCACGATATCGAGCTCGCCGCCGCAGTTCTCGATGACCTCGAGGCCGGCTTCGCACGAAGCGGCTTCCAGGACTTCGACATCAGGATCCAGCGACCCGAGCAGCAGGGCGACGCCTTCGCGAAACAGCGCATGGTCGTCGATGAGGAGGAGCTTCATGGTGTTGCGCTCGGGTCTAGGGCCTGTTGTGCTGTCGCCATGCCGGCTCGGCTGCAGCGCACCTTGCCGACGCCCCACGCTGACCCAAGGCATTGTAGCCCCGTCGCGCGCGAGGCGCGCGTTGTACCGTCGCTGCTCAATCCGTCGCGGCTCAATGGTCCGTGCCCGGACCGAGCAGGATCGAGCGCAACTTCTCCTCGCCGAGCTTTTCGGCGGCCTCGACCGCTTCGAGCTCGGTCGCGAAGTTGCTCCGGGTGAAGCCCCTGCCGATCCGGTTTCCGCCCTGGAACAGGCTCCATTCGCCGATGTGCCGCAGCAGGTCGAAGCGATCGCGCTCCGAGCAGGCGAGAATCTCGATGCCTGCGACGAAGGTTACGCGTTCCAGCGCCATGCGCGTGCTCGATCCGAAATCCACGCGCTTATTGTGGGCCGCACGGACGCATCCGGACATGGGCCGTGAGCATTAGCCATTTGGGTAGGGGTCGCCCGCCCGATCGCGTTCATGACCCGCTTGGGAGACCCTCGCGTGCTACCAGATCAGCGGCACCAGTCGATGCGGCACGCGTCGCTGGTAGTCGGTGTATCCGGGCAGGTCGCGCGCGAGCAGGCTCTCTTCGTCCAGCAACCGCCACACCAGCAACGGGACGATCAGCGCGATCGGGACCAGGCCCCAGTACGAGCCGAGCGCCAGCGGGGTGCCGACGAGATAGAGCAGCGCGCTCGCATACATGGGATGGCGAACGATCGCGTACGGTCCGGTGGAAACCACGCTGTGGTGGTCGGCAACTTCGATGGTCGCCGATGTGAACGTATTCTCCCGATACACCAGCACGATGAGCGCGAAACCGATGACCACGAGTGCGTCGCCGGCCAGCGCAACGGCCGACGGCACAGACGACCCACCGAAGCGGTGA
>DATKLH010000251.1:0-3484 GCA_035542515.1 Casimicrobiaceae bacterium | reverse complement strand
CGGCACGCTGTTCGGCGTCATGCATATCTTCTGGGAGATATGAGGTGAGGGTGACGCTGTGGGGCACGCGCGGCTCGCTTGCCACACCGGGGCCGGACACGGCGCGCTATGGTGGCAATACGTCGTGCGTCGCCGTGCAGGGAGAGCAGGGCACGCGCGTGGTGCTCGACGCGGGCACCGGCATCCGGCGCCTGGGAGGCGCCATCGACGCATCGGTGCGACGCATCGACATCCTGTTGACGCATCTGCACATGGATCACATCCAGGGACTGGGTTTCTTCGCCCCGCTGTATCGACCGCAAACCGAAGTGCATATCTGGGGACCGGCGAGTACCGACCTGAGCCTCCAGGCACGCATCCGCCGCTATCTTTCGCCGCCGCTGTTTCCCGTGAGCCTTCGCGAGCTGCCCTGCCAGCTGCATCTGCACGAGCTCGGCCAGGCCGAATTCGACATCGGCGAATTCCGCGTCACCTCCGCACGCGTGTGCCATCCCGGTCCGACGGTTGGCTATCGCATCGCCGATTCACGACGACGTGTCGTGACCTATCTGCCCGATCACGAGCCGGCCCTCGGGCCGCGGCCTTTTCCGTCGGTGCCACGCGAATGGACCTCGGGAGGAGCGCTCGCAGGCGATGCGGACTTGCTGATCCACGACAGCCAGTACTCGTCGCACGAATACCGCGACCGCGTAGGTTGGGGCCACAGTTCGCTCACCCACGTGCTCGACTTTGCGCGTCTCGCGGGCGCGCGCCACGTCGTTCCCTTTCACCACGATCCGAGTCACTCGGACGCCGAGCTCGATCGACTGATGTCGGAAGCGATCGACGCGTTCAAACCGACGTTTCGCATCACGCCAGGGCGCGAAGGCACCACCTTCGACCTGGCGGCCTGAGTCTGGCGCCGCTTCGCGGATGTTCGTCTCGCGATTGGCGAGCCGCATTCGCGCCCGACGGCGCGAGCTTCGAGCGCACGCGACGGACGCGCTCCGACCTTGCGAGCGCGTTCGACGACTTCATCATGCGAACGCTCGCCGATCGCGTCGACGCCGCCAATCGGGCCGCAGCGGCACTGGCGGGTTAGCCGCGCGAATTCGACGTCCGCCTGCTCAGGTCAGGAGCTTGAACGCGTGGGTCCATTGGTTGCGCAGGAAGCCGCGAATGCACCACAGCATGCAAAGCGGCTCGATCGCACGCGCCGCCTCCGCGCCGCCCATGTCCTCGGTGTCCCAGCCGAACTGATCGAGCAGCCGCGTCACCGTTGTCTTCGCCGCGGCGTCGTTGCCGCAGATGAACATGGTCGGACGCACGCCACCGAAGTCCGGATTCACCATCCGCGCGTGGCCCACCGAATTGAACGCCTTGACGAAGCGGCCCGCGGGGAAGCGCCGCTGCAGCCGCTCCATGAGCGAATCGTCGAGGTCGGTGAAGAACTTCAGGACGCCATTGTGCGGCGGGCCGCCGATCGGATTGGTCGCATCGACGATCACCTTGCCCGCGAGCGCATCGGCGCCCGCGGCGTCGAGCGCATCGGCAGCCACGGCGCCTGCCACGGCGAGCACCACCGCTTCGCCGAAGCGGGCCGCCTCGGCGAAATCGGCGACGCGCCCCGCGGGATTCGCCCTCGCCCATGCGTCGAGCTTTTTCGCATCGCGCGTGCCGATGACCACCTGATGGCCATGCTTGATGAAGCCGCTTGCGAGCGTCTTGCCGACATCGCCCGATCCGATCACGCCGATCTTCATGGCTTGCCTCTCGAAGGTTCGATCCCGCCGATTCTCGCGCGCGGCGCGGCGTCTGCAAAGCGTCAATCGCGCCGCAGCGCGAGGAGCGTAACGTCTATTTGATGACCTTCTCGACCGCTCCCGTGTTGGCGTCGACCAGCACGAGCAAGCCACTGTCCTTGCCGCCTTCCTTGGTATAGGTGATGTTCCACGTCGCATGGCGGTTGCTCGGCGCGGCGGCTGTCCCGATCATCACGCCGTATCCGTCCGCGATGAGATTTCCGCCTTGCTGCTTCGCGATCGCGTACAGCTTCGCGCCGTCACGCACGAAGTCCGGCTTCAGGTCGGGGATGCGTCCGGCGCTGCCGGCGTCGGCCCAGCAGTTGAGGGAGCCGCGGAAGGTGTCGATCGCAACGTTGCTCTTCGCCGATTCGGAATAGAACAGGAGGTGCCACGACGCCGCGCGGCCGTCGGCCTGCAGCAATCCCAGCGTCGTCGTGCTGATCTGGGTTGGGACGGCGTCGCTCTTCCATGCCTTGGCGTGGCGCTCGGCCATCGCGTAAACCTCGGCGAGCGTCGGTGACGGATTCTTCAGTTGCTCGGGCTTGCACACCGCTTCCGCATTCGCCTTCCCGACCCAAAGTCCAAGCACGACCGCGATCGCTGCCCATCGAACGTGCATGACGCTTCTCCCTGAAATGAGCTATCACGAGTTGTCAACCGAGCGCGCGAGCCGGCGGCACGGCCGTTGTTCACTCTGGCGGCTGCCAGTTTCGCGCTCCGCCGCGAGGATAATGCGTTTGCAGTCGTGCCGGCGGCAGGTTCGGACGCACGGCAAGTGTCGGGCCGAAGTGCCGCGTGCGCGGCGGGCGTATCGTCTTGCCGGTCGCGGCACGCGCGGATGGGACAGCTCGCGCCGCGCAACCTTCACCCGACTTCGGAGAATCGCCATGAGCAACGACGTGCTCGACAAGGGAATGCAGATCCGCAAAGACGTGCTCGGCGCGCAGTACGTGGAACGTTCGATGAAGACCGCCGACGACTTCAACATGCCGTTCCAGGAGCTGGTCACCGAGTATTGCTGGGGTGCGGTGTGGGGACGTCCGGGGTTGTCGCTGCGCACGCGGTCGCTACTCAACCTGGCGATGCTGACCGCGCTGAATCGATCGCACGAGCTCAAGCTGCACATCCGCGGCGCCTTGAGCAACGGCGTGACGCGCGAGGAGATTCGCGAAGTGTTCATGCAGGCGGCCGTCTATTGCGGCGTGCCGGCCGGAGTGGAAGCGTTTCGCTGTGCGCGCGAGGTGTTTGCGGAGTCGTCGGGACAGGCATGAGGCTCGCACCGTTTGGTCGGCCGGTCGAGTTGGTATGCGTCTCGACAGGCGGCGCGTTTGCGTGTCCGTCGCACGAGGGGCTTCGGCGCCGGTAGGGAGTTCCATCGCGGCGGGCTAAACTTTACGCATCGACTCTCGCCAGTGCCCGATGGAGTCTCCCAAGGCCAGGACCGGACCGCGGTTGCGCCTGCTCGGCAGGGCTGCGTTCGCAGCGATCTATCCGCTTGCGCGGCTCGCCGGCCGCATGGCGAAGTTCCACTCGCCACGCAGCGGCTATGCGAAGAAGCGGATCGCGGCGATGCGCCGCAAGCTCGACGCCGGTGAGACCGTCTACGTGCTCGGCATCGGTCCGGGTGGCCATAACGCCGGCGTGGGGCTTGTCGCAGTTTCGCGACGCGATGGCATCCGCATCGTGGGCAATCACGAGGA
>DATKLH010000250.1:0-2166 GCA_035542515.1 Casimicrobiaceae bacterium | reverse complement strand
CGCCAGCGAGAGGGGCAGCTTGTCCGCGTCGACGACGGCGCAGAGCTCCGACGTTTCGCAAACGTGCCCGAGGTCCGCGACGAGCCCGTCCGAGACGTCGATCGCCGCGCTCGCGATGCCGATCAGCCGCGGTCCGACGGTCGTTCGCGGTTGCGGCAGGCGATAGCGGTCGACGAGGAACGCCGCCTTCTCCGCATGGACGTTCGTCAGCGCGCCCTGCAAGAGCTGCAATCCAAGCACGGCGTCGCCGATGGTGCCGGTCACGAACACGGTGTCGCCCGCGTGCGCTCCGCTCCGCCGGATGATGCGCCCCGTCTCGATTTCGCCAAGCGCGGTGATTGCAATCGCGACCGGCCCCGGCGTCGAGTCGGTATCCCCGCCGATCAGATGGACGCCGAACTGGCGTTGGTCGTGTGCAAGACCGCCAGCAAATGCCGCGACCCATTCGTCGGACACGCTCGTCGGCAGCATCAGATCGAGCAAGTAGGCGCGGGGCACCGCACCTTTGGCCGCGAGGTCGGACAGATTGACTCGCAGCGCCTTGCGCGCGATCAGGTCGGGTGCATCGTCGTTGAAGAAATGAATCCCGCCGACAATCGCATCGGTCTTGACCACCAGCTCGCGTCCCTGCCCGGCGGCAACCACCGCCGCATCGTCGAGCAGGCCGAACGCGCCGGGAAACCCGCGCGCCAGAGGGGCGAAATGACGCGCGATGAGCTCGAACTCGGATGGCAGATACGATTTCGCTTTCATGGTTCGACCCCTCACACGTTCAACGCAAGGCCATCGTACGCCGCGACCACCCGCACGCCGTTTCCCAGCGCTTCGATCCTCGCCACCGACGCCGCGATGTCGCGGTAGAACCAGCTCCCGAAGTGCCCGATGACGATGCGCTGCGCGTATCGGCCGAAGAATTCGACCAGGTCGGGAATGCCGGCGTGTCCGTAACGCTCGCCGGAGCTGCGGCCGATCCTGACAAGTCCTCCCCGGCGCATGAAGCTGCCGTCGGTGATGACGACCTCGATGCCGCGCAGGCGCTTGTGGTAGCGCGGCTCGATCGCAATCATGTCCGAGCTGTAGAAAAAGGAGCGCCTGCCTTTCGCGACGACGTATCCGACCGAGCGTACGTTGCGGCTGTGCAGCGTGGGTACCGGAGTCACGCGGTAGGGACCGATGGTCATTGCTTGGGTGACAACGTGCGCATCGGGAAGCGCGATGGTGGGCTCCGGTACGTGGATCGTCGCGTCGTGCGCGTTCGCCAACGACGCCAGCACCGCATGATCGGGATGCAGATGGGTGATGAAGACATGTTGGGGCCGAAGATCGAGGTACCCAGCCTCTCCCGCGTCGAGCAGCAGCCGGCCGTCGACGAGCACGCCGGCGTGCTTCGCGTGCCGCGGTGCCGATGCGGCGACATTGCCTCGCGTGCCGAGAATGCGGACGCGCATCGCGTAGGCATCGCCGCTTATTGGTAGCGCAGCGCCTCGATGGGCTTCATGCGGGCGGCCTTGATCGCGGGATAGAAGCCGAAGAAGACGCCGACCGCGGATGCAACGGCGAACGCCAGCAATCCGGCCGCGCCGGTGATGACCACGGCCACGCGCCCGAGCAGGTTCGCAACCACCGCGCCCCCAATGCCGAACGCAACGCCGACCAGGCAGCCGATCAGCGAAATGATGATGGCTTCCAGGAGGAACTGGACGAGGATGTCGCGTTGCCGCGCCCCGATCGCGATGCGGATGCCGATTTCGCGTGTGCGCTCGGTGACCGAAACCAGCATGATGTTCATGATGCCGATACCGCCCACCACCAGCGACACCGAAGCGATGGCTCCCAGCATGAGCGACATCACGCGCGCGGTCTGGGCGGCGGCGTGGGCGCTATCACGAGCCAGCGGTTGAGGAGGATCGCACGGAGCTTCAATGGGCATTCCTGTTGCTCATGCCGACCAACAGATCTTTGCACCCATGTGCGGCGCCGCCCTGACCATGGCCAAGAACGGGCGGGGCGCGGCTATGGAATGCCGGAAAAACGGCTCGACGCGATCCGTTGGCGTCGCGTTGCGAGCGACGGGCGGAACCAGCCGCGCGAACACATGACTCGCTGCGGCGCGCCGGCCGTGGCGCGCAGCCCGGCCGGACGCTGCATGTGCACTTGCGGCTCGCT
>DATKLH010000249.1:0-8560 GCA_035542515.1 Casimicrobiaceae bacterium | reverse complement strand
ATCGCTACGATGGAAGCTGGAAGCGCATCCAGCATGCGATCAACAGCGAGTTCATGGTCGAGGAGAAGGACCTGCCGCTCGCGCGCTGCTTCGCTTCCGCGTTCGAGTTCCTCGACATCAACCGCACCGCCGATCCGTGGTTCCTGATGCTCGAATGCTTCGATCCGCACGAGCCCTTTCAAGCGCCGGCGCGGTTCAAGGAGCGCTACCAGACCGGCTGGAGCGGCGGGATTCTCGACTGGCCGATCTACGAGAAGAGCACCGGCAGCTCGCCGGAGGAGATCGCGGAGATCCGCGCGAACTACGCCGCCCTGGTCGCCGCCTGCGACGATTACTTCGGCCAACTGCTCGATTATTTCGATCGCCACGATCTGTGGCGCGACACCGCGCTGATCCTTTCGACCGATCACGGCTTCCTGCTCGCCGAGCACGACTGGTGGGGCAAGAACCTGCAGCCGTACTACACCGAGATCTCGCACGTTCCGCTGCTCGTGCACCACCCGGCGTTCGCGTCGCAGGCCGGTGCGCGTCGTCGCTCGCTCACCCAGACGATGGACCTCATGCCGACGTTCCTCGACCTGTTCGAGATCGCGGCGCCGTCGGAGGTGCGCGCGGCGTCGGTGGTTCCGCTCCTCGACGCGGACAACACCCAGCGCGATATCGGGATCTTCGGTATGTTCGGCGGACCGATCGGTGCGACCGACGGGCGCTACACCTACTACCTGTATCCGCACGACCTGTACGCGCCCGGCCTGCACGAGTACACGCTGATGCCGATGCACCTGTCGTCGCTGTTCAGCGAATCGGAGATGAAGACGGCGGTCATGGCCAAGCCGTTCGACTTCACCAAGGGCATGCCGGTGATGCGCATCGATGCGCTCAAGGACGCGCGGCGCATTCCCATCCACGACGACAAGAAGTTCGATCCCGATTTCGGCACGACGCTGTACGACCTCGCGAACGATCCGAAGCAGATGAAGCCGTTCCGTGACGCGGCGCTCGAGCGTCGCTTCCAGGCGGGCATCGTGCGCCAGCTGCGCGCGCACGATGCACCGATGGAGTTGTACGGGCGCTACGGCCTCGACATCCAGACCGCGAAAGCGGCGCCAACGGAGGAGGAAACCACTTGAGTGCGCATCTTCGATTGTGTCGTGGACTGCTGGCCGTCGCGGCCCTGGGGCTCGCCGCGGCCGCGTGGGGTCAGAAACCGTTCGCCGACGTCGGCAAGCAGCCGCCGATCAACATCCTCATCGCCTCGACGCCGTGGTACCCGGCGTTCGAGAAGGTGGTCGCGGTCTACGAGCAACAAACCGGCAACAAGATCGACCTCGACGTGGTGCCCTTCGGTGGCGTGCTGGAAAAGGCGCGCAATGCGGTGCGCGGTGGACGCAGCCCATACGACCTCATGATGCTCGACACCCAGTGGACCATCGAGTTCTACCAGGGCGGCTTCCTCGCGCCGCTCAAGGAAGTCGATGCCTCGTTCGACCTGCCCAAGGAGGTCATGCGCTACGGCGATTCCGGATACTGGAATGCGCAGAAGCGCTGGCGGACTTCGGACGGCGGCGCGTTGATGGCGTACACGGTGCTCGGCAACGTTCAGTTGCTCTACTATCGCGGCGACCTGCTCAAGCAGGCCGGCATCGCGCCGCCGAAGACGTGGGAGGAGGTCGCCGCGGCATGCGGCAAGCTCACGGATGCACCGAAGGCTTACGGATTCGTCGTGCGTGGCGAGAAGGGCAATCCGATTCGTTACGACTGGATGAGCCTGATGGCCGCCGAGGGTGGCATGGTGGTCAAGGATCCCGTGAACGGCGACTACACCGTCACGATCAACAGCCCGGCCTCGAAGGCGGCGCTCGACCGCTTCATCGACCTGCTCAAGCGCTGCGGTCCGGCGAACTATGGCGCGCTTGGCCAAGGCGATGTGATCCAGCTCCTCGCGACGGGGAAGGCAGCGATGGGCGACCTGGTGCTTGCCGCCTGGTCGACATTCGACGATCCTGCGAAATCCGCCGTGGTCGGGAAGATGGAAACGGCGCCGCTGCCGGCGGGCAAGGGTGGCGGCAACGGCGCGGTGATCGGCAACTGGAACGCGGTGATCCCGAAGAATGCGCCCGACGCGCAACGCAAAGCCGCGCTCGCGTTTTCACGCTGGTTCCTCACCTACGATGCGCAGCGCGCGTTCGCCGAGGCGGGAGGCATTCCCAACCGGAGCGATATCTACACCTCCGACCTTGCGAAGCAGCCGCGCTTTCGCTGGATGCCGGCGTATCTGGAGGAGATGAAGTTCGCGCGCCAGGAGCTCGGCTTCGCCGAAGGCGCGCAAGTGGAGCAGATCCTCGGCCTCCGCTTGAACCAGGCGCTCATCGGCGAGATGAGCTCGGGCAAGGCGCTCAACGCGGCGGCGAAGGAGATCGAAGACCTGTTTCGCAAGAACGGCCGCAAGACCGGCAGCTTGCCGCCGCTGCCGGAGTAATCGCGAAGCTGCGCACCACACGCCAGCCGCGAAGCGGTGTTGGCGCGACGACAGTTGTCGGCACGGAGACACGGAGGAAAAGCGTGCCTGACGCGAGGTGCGCGGTCGCGCAACGCGGTACTGGTGCTCGCCCTCAATCCGATGGTTTTGAAGTTCCGCGCCTTGTTCCCGTTCAAATCGGCGTAAGGCTTCGTCACGCGGCCTCGTCGAGTCCCGGGTAGTGCCCATGATGGTTTCCCGCTCCGGCGATCTAATCAACCGCACGTTCCGACACTGGAGCCTGCTGCCGGCCGTGCTGCTCTTCCTCGCCCTCACGGTGTACCCGGCGATCAACCTGCTCCGCATGAGCGTGTCGACCATCACCTTCGCCGGCGGCACCGACCTCTGGACTTTCACGCCGCTGCGCAACATCGCCGATCTGCGTGCCGATGAAGTGCTGCCGCCCGCGTTGTGGAACACGCTGCTCTTCGTCGTGATCTCGGTCGCCGTCGAGGTTGCGATCGGGCTCGCGCTTGCGATCGCAGTGGCAGCCGTGCGCAGGGGCAAGGGGCTGCTGCGCACGCTCATGATCCTGCCGATCCTGGTGCCGCCGGTCGCGATCGGCAGCATGTGGAAGCTCATGTACAACTACGACTTCGGCATCTTCAACCAGGCGCTGCTCCTCCTCGGATTGCCGGGCGTGAACTGGCTAGGGTCGACTTCACTGGCGCTTGCGTCGGTGATCCTGGTCGATGTATGGCACTGGGTCCCGTTCGTGTTCCTGATCCTTTTCGCGGCCGTCGAAGGTCTGTCGGTGGAAGTGCTCGAAGCGGCACGCGTCGACGGCGCATCGGCGTGGCAGGCGATCCGACTCGTCATGCTGCCGATGCTGAGACCCGCCATCATGGTCGCGGTGCTGTTTCGCTCGATCCTGGCGTTCAAGGCCTTCGACGAGGTTTACCTGCTCACGTCGGGCGGGCCCGGGACTTCCACCGAGCTGATCACGCTGCATCTGTACAAGGTGTTCTTCGAGCAGGGCCAACTCGGCTACGGTGCACTGCTTTCGATGGCCCTGATCGCCGCGATCGTTGGGTTCCTTCTCGTGGGTCGCCAAACGGTGCGGTCGCTGCGGATGCAGTCATGAGTGCGCTGCCGGCGCGATCGCGATCATGACCACCGGGCTCCTGACCTCGGCGCAGCTGCCTGCAAGCGTGCAGCGCTCCCCTGCGCGCCGTCGTCGCTCCGGCATCCTCGGCGTGCTGCTGATCGGTGCCGCCGTGGTAATGATCCTGGGACCTTTCGCGTGGATCCTGACCGCGTCGTTCAAGCACCAGATTGCGATCTACGCCGGCCAGTTCCCGTTCACGCCGACGCTGTCCAACTACGCGGACGTGCTGTTCGGACGGCGGTCGGATTTTCCGCAGAACGTCCTCAACAGCCTGATCGTTGCCATGGTGAGTGCAGCGATCGTGCTGGTCGTCGGCACGCTCGCGGCGTATTCGCTGTATCGCTTCCGCTGGCCGCGCTGGGTGAGTGCATCGTTCCTCGGATGGACGCTTTTGTTCCACATGATCCCGGTCATGACCTTGCTGGGTCCGTGGTACGTCGCGTTTCGCGAACTGGGCTTGTACGACACGCGGGCGGCCCTCATCCTCACGCACGTCACGGTCAACCTGCCGATGACCGTGTGGCTGATGCGCTCGTTCCTGCGCGACATCCCTCCCGAGATCGAGGAAGCCGCGGTCATCGACGGCTGCCTCCCGCTGCAGGCCTTCGTGAAAGTCACGCTGCCGCTGGTCGTGCCCGGCCTGGTTGCGGCGGGCATCCTCGCGTTCATCTTCAGCTGGAACGAGTTCCCGATCGCGCTGACGCTGACCTCACGCCGGCTCGCGACCGTGCCGGTCGCCATCGCCGGCTTCGCCCAGCAATACGAGATCCAGCACGCGCAGATGGCTGCCGCGTCGATCATCGCGACGATCCCCGCCGTGCTCCTGATGGCGCTGGGACAGCGCTTCATCGTGCGCGGGCTGACGCTGGGATCGGTGAAATGAAGCAGCAACAGCGCGTAGTTGGTCGTGAGTAGTTGGTATTGGTGTGCGCACATACGCGGCCCTGGACCACGCAATGGTGCATTGACGAAGCCCAGGCGTGCGTCTGGGCACGCTATCTACTATCCACCATCTGCTAGCTACGCCTTCTTGCCCGCACTGGATTAGACTTCACGCTCCCGGCACCGTCGCCCGCACCACACCGCCGTATGCAAATCAGCACCCGCTTCGCCGCCGATCGCGCGCTCGACATCATCTGCCTGGGTCGCCTCGGTGTGGATTTCTATGCGCAGCAGATCGGTGCGCGGCTCGAGGACGTGACGAGCTTCGCGAAATACCTCGGTGGTTCATCGGCCAACACCGCGTTCGGATGCGCACGTCTGGGCTTGAACGCTGCGCTGGTTTCGCGGATCGGCGACGACGCGCTCGGTCATTTCCTGCTCGAAACGCTCCAGCGCGAAGGCTGCGACGTCACTCATGTCGGACGCGACCCGCAGCGACTCACCGCCGCGGTCGTGCTTGGTATCAAGGACAAGGACACCTTCCCGCTGATCTTCGTCCGCGAGAACTGCGCCGACATGGCGATCGCCGAAAGCGACATCGACGAGCGCTTCATCGCGCGGAGCAAGGCGCTGATGATCACCGGCACGCACTTCTCCGCCCCGCACGTGGATCGCATCAGCAACCTGGCGCTCGACCGCGCGCGTGCGCATGACGTGCGCACGATCCTCGACATCGATTACCGACCGGTGCTGTGGGGCCTCACGCGGCGCGGCGACGGCGAGACCCGGTACGTCCGCTCGGACAGCGTGACGGCGCACCTGCAACGCATCCTGCCCAAGTTCGACCTGGTGGTCGGCACCCTCGAGGAGTTCAACATCGCCGGAGGCCACGCCGACATCATCGAGTCGCTGCGTGCGATACGCGCCGTCACTCCGGCGGTCTTCGTCGTCAAGCGGGGACCGCTGGGTTGCGCGGTAGTCGAGGGTGCCGTGCCGTCATCGCTGGATGAGGCGTTCAACGGGCGCGGCGTGACCGTCGAAGTGCTCAACGTGCTCGGCGCCGGCGATGCGTTCAATGCCGGCTTCCTCTCCGGCTGGCTGCGCGGAGAAAGCTACGATTCAGCCTGCCGCTACGCCAACGCGTGCGGCGCGCTGGTCGTGTCGCGTCACGGTTGCGCGCCTGCGATGCCGACCCGCATCGAACTGGATTACTACATCGCGCACGCGCACGAGATCCCGCGTCCCGATCGCGATGCGACGCTGACGCGACTGCACCGCGTCACCGCGCCCCGCACGCCGCGCGACACGCTGTACGCGTTCGCATTCGATCATCGCAATCCGATGTTCGCGCTGGCGCAGGAGACCGGCGCCGACCCGCGACGCCTGTCCACACTGAAGGGCTTGCTGGTCGACGCCGTTGCGCAGACGGAGGAGTCCCGCGGGCTGACCGGCAAGGTCGGTATTCTGTGCGACGATCGCTATGGACAGGACGCCTTGAATGCGGCGACGGGTCGCGGCTGGTGGATCGGACGGCCGGTAGAGCTTCCCGGGTCCAATCCGGTTCAGTTCGACCGCGGGCGTTCCGTCGGCACGCACCTGCTGTCATGGCCGCACGAGCATGTGGTGAAATGTCTCGTCGCGTATCACCCCGACGACGAGATCGGGAATCGCCTCGAGCAGGAGGCGCAGATCCGTGCCCTCTACGATGCGGTGCAGGAGAGCGGGCACGACCTGCTGCTCGAGATCATTCCGCCACGCCATCTGCCGCGCGAGGCCGATACGGTGCTGCGCGCGCTCAAGCGACTTTACAACCTCGGCATCTACCCCGAGTGGTGGAAGCTCGAACCGCTTGCACCTGCACAGTGGCGCGACATCGACGCGCTGATCGAGGAGCGCGACGCTTATTGTCGCGGCGTGGTGTTGCTGGGACTGAACGCACCGGTGGAGGCGCTCGCGGCCGGCTTTCGCGATGCCGCCCATAGCCGGACCTGTCGTGGCTTCGCGGTGGGTCGTACGATCTTCCATGAACCGGCGCGCGACTGGCTCGCGCAGGCCATCGATGATGCGACGCTGGTCAGGCGCGTCCGTGTCACTTACGAATCGTTGATCGACGCGTGGGATGCCGCGCGCAGCCCACGCAAGCGGGAGCGTGTCGCATGAAGCCCACGATTCGCCTCACCATGGCGCAGGCGCTGGTGCGTTACCTGGCCGCGCTGCGCGTCGACGACAACGGCGTCAGTGCGCGCCTGTTCGACGGCGTGTTCGCGATCTTCGGACACGGCAACGTGGCTGCGCTGGGCGAAGCGCTGTACGCGCACCGCGAAGCGTTGCCGACCTACCGGGCGCACAACGAGCAGGCGATGGCGCATTGCGCGATCGCCTACGCGAAGGCGCGCATGCGTCGCCGGATGATGGCTTGCACGACCTCGATCGGGCCGGGCGCGACCAACATGGTCACCGCGGCAGCGCTGGCGCATGTCAATCGACTTCCCGTGCTGTTGTTGCCGGGCGATGTCTTCGTTTCGCGTGCGCCGGATCCGGTGCTGCAGCAGGTCGAGGACTTCCACGATGGCACCGTCTCGGCCAACGACTGTTTTCGTCCGGTGTCGCGCTACTTCGATCGTATCGTGCATCCTGCGCAACTCCTGAGCGCGCTGCCCCGTGCAATCCACGTGCTCACCGACCCGGCGCTGTGCGGTCCGGTCACGTTCGCGTTGCCGCAGGACGTGCAGGCGCAGGCGTACGAGTATCCGGCGGAATTCTTCGACCCCGCGCCGATTCGATTCGATCCCGTTCCGCCGACTGCCGGTGACCTGGCGCGCGCGGTCGAGCTGCTGAAGATGTCGCGCCGCCCGATGATCATTGCCGGTGGCGGGACGCTTTACGCGAAGGCGACCGCGGCGTTGCGCGCGTTTGCCGAGCGGCACGGAGCCCCCGTTGCCGAGACGCAGGCAGGCAAGGGCTCGTTGCCATGGGATCACCCGCTCCAGCTCGGCGCGATCGGCGTGACCGGTTCGACCGCCGCCAACGCGCTGGCGCGCGATTGCGACCTCGTGCTTGCCGTGGGGACGCGGCTACAGGACTTCATCACCGGTTCCCATTCGATGTTCGCCGAAGCGCGGATGATCGCGGTCAACGTGAACGCATTCGACGCGCTGAAATGGCGCGCGACGCCGATGCGTGCCGACGCGGGCCTTGCCTTGGCCGCCCTCTCCGACGCACTGGGATCCTGGAAGTCCGACGACACGTGGCAGGCCCGTGCGCGCAACGAGGCCGATGCATGGCGCGCAACCGTCACCGCGATCGTCGATCGCCGCGATGTGCAACTGCCGTACGAAGGCGAAGTGATCGGCGCTGTGCAGCGAAGCGCGCGCGACTCCGCGAAGAACGATATCGTCGTATGCGCGGCCGGCACGCTGCCGGGCGACCTGCACAAGCTCTGGCGCACCTCGACCCCGGGCGGCTATCACGTGGAGTACGGCTATTCGTGCATGGGTTACGAGATTGCCGGCGGCCTCGGTGTGAAGATGGCGCGTCCCGAGCGCGAGGTGATCGTCCTCGTCGGCGACGGAAGCTATCTGATGCTCAGTTCGGAGATAGCGACGGCGGTCGCGATGGGACGCAAGCTCGTCATCGTCGTCGTGGACAATCGCGGCTTCGGTTGCATCAACCGGCTGCAGCAGGCGTGCGGCAGCGCGCCGTTCAACAACCTGCTGGCCGACTGCGTGCATGGCGCCGATGGCCATCCCGAGGTCGATTTCGCCGCCCACGCGAGTGCACTCGGCGCCGAGGCGCTCCAGGCGAACGACCTCGCCGAGCTCGAAGAGGCGATGGTGCGGGCACGTGCATCCAAGCATACGTGCGTCATCGCCATCCGTACCGATCCCAACCGCGCCACCGAAGCGGGCGGTTGGTGGTGGGATGTCGCCGTGCCCGAGGTGTCGCAGCGTGACGAAGTGCGGGCGGCGTACGAGCGGTATGCGAAGGAGCGGGCGCAGCAGCGACCGTGAATCCTTGAAGGCGGGGTCTGGGATCCGGGGGGGGGGGCCGGG
>DATKLH010000248.1:0-2432 GCA_035542515.1 Casimicrobiaceae bacterium | reverse complement strand
TCGACGCGAACATGCGGCACGCGATGTCGGTGGTCTCGAGGCTTCCGACACAATAGCCGCCGCCGTGAAACCACAAGAGCACGCGGCCGGCCAACGACGCGTGCTCCGGCGGTCGATACATTCGCACGGCGACGCTCGTGGTGGAGGCGGCGAGCTTGCGATCCTCGGTCACGACGCTCTTGTCGGGCGCGATGTCGAGCATGCGCAAGCCCTTGGCGTAGATGCGCCGCGCGTCCTGAATCGTGCAGGTCGACAGGGCCGGCGTCTTGGCGCGCTTGATGCTGTCGATGACGACCTGCGCCTCAGGGTCGAGCGTGGTCACGGCTGTTCCCGCGCGGCCGTTCAGCGCGCGCCCGACGCGCGAATGAGCGTGAAAGCGGCGGTCATTCGCTCTTCTCGACCTCGCACACCGTGCCGCCGACTTCGACGATGTCCTCGAGCTGCGCGACGATGCGCACGAGCTTGCCGTCGAACGGCGCGGGCACGTCGTGCGCGACCTTCTCGGTCTCGATCGCGTAGAGCAGGTCGCCCTTGGCGAAGGTGTCGCCTTCCGCCTTGTACCACTGCTTGACGGTCGCCTCCTCCATGTTCATTCCGATGCGACCGAGCTTGAGCTCAAGCATGGGCGACTCCCTGCGTCCGGACGATGCTCTGGACCGCCGCGACGATGCGCGCTGCGTCGGGAAGCACCGCTTTTTCGAGCACGGGCGAATACGGGATCGCGACATCCTCGACCGCAACACGCCGGATCGGCGCCTTGAGCGACTCGAAGCCGCGCTCCACCACGGTCGCGGCGATCTCGCTTGCGAGGCTGCAGGTCTTGCGTGCTTCATCGACGATCACCAGGCGACCCGTGCGCGCCACCGAGTCGAGGATCATTGCGTAATCCATCGGCACGACCGTGCGCGGATCGATGAGCGTCGCGGCGATGCCCTGCTTGGCAAGCTCGTCGCAGGCACGCAGTGCGGGTTTCACCATGCTTCCGATCGCAACGATGGTCACTGCATCGCCGTTGCGCAGCTCGGCCGCGTGGCCGAGGGACAGGACGTAATCCCCCTCGGGGACTTCGCCCGCTTCGCCGCCGCGACCTGCGGCCTGCAGGAAGAATGTGGGCGAGTCCGAGCGCAGCGCGGCCTTGATGAGGCCCTTTGCATCGCCTGGCGTGGCGGGCATCACGATGTTCAAGCCGCCGAGATTGGCGAGGATCGGATGCATGCTGTCGGAATGCTGCGCGGCCACCGATCGTCCACCGCCGATCATCGCCATGAACAGGATCGGCAGCTTCACCTGTCCGCCAAGCATGTAGCGCAGCTTCGCCGCCTGGTTGGCGATCGCATCGAAGCCGGTGTAGATGAAATTGCCGTAGAAGAGATGACAGATCACGCGCGATCCGGTCGCCGCCGCGCCCACCGCCATGCCGGTCATCACCGTTTCCGAGATCGGCGTGTTGATCACGCGCTCCGCGCCGAAGCGCTCGATCAGCCCGCGCGTGTCGCCGATCGGGCTGATGTGCATGTCCTCGCCGAACAGGATGATGCGCGGGTCGCGCTCCATCTCCTCGGCGATGCCTTCGTTGATTGCCTGCACCATCCGTTTCTTGGCCATCGCGAGATCCTCAAGCGAACATGTGTTGAAAGGCCGTCTCGACTTCGGGCCACGGCGAGCTGGCGGCGTACTCGAAAGCCGCATCGACTTCCGCGCGCTCGCGTTGTTCGGCGGCGGCAACGCTCGCATCGTCGACGCCGGCATCGCGCAGCAGCGACCGGCACCGCAGCAACGGCTCCTTCGCGCGACGCGCTTCGACTTCCTCGTCGGTGCGGTACGACTTCGCGAGGAAGGTCTTCTCCGCTTCGACGTGTCCGCGCAGCCGATAGGTGCGCATCTCCAGCAGCGAGGCGCCTTCGCCGCGCCGCGCGCGATCGATCGCTTCGCCCGCGCTTCGATACACCGCGATGATGTCGTTGCCATCGACCGGCTGCGACGGAACACCCATCGGCAGGCCGCGCTTCCAGATCTCGCCCGCGGTGACCATTTCGCTGGGCGAGAATTCCGAGAACCCGTTGTTCTCGCATACCAGCACCAGCGGCAGCTTCCACAACGCCGCGACGTTGAGCGCTTCCATCAGCACGCCCTGGTTAGCCGCGCCGTCGCCGAAGAAGCCGACCGACACCGCATGACTGCCCCGTGTCTTCGCGGTCAGCGCTGCGCCGGTCGCAAGCCCGATGCCGCCGCCGACGATGCCGTTGGCGCCGAGAATCCCCTTCGACACGTCCGCGACGTGCATCGAGCCGCCCTTGCCGCCGCACACGCCGGTTGCGCGACCGTAGACTTCCGCGACGAGCTTGCGCGTCTCGCGGCTTTTCGCGAGGAAGTGTCCGTGGCCGCGATGGGTGCTCGCGATCCAGTCCGCATCGGTCAGGTGCGCGCAGACG
>DATKLH010000247.1:0-2857 GCA_035542515.1 Casimicrobiaceae bacterium | reverse complement strand
CACCGATCGTGTTGCGCGCGATCATTCAGCGCATGGCGCACCGCGTCTTCCCGCGCCATCGCGCTGCCTTCACGCCATGCCTGGTCAAATGCGGCGTCGCCCAATGCCGCGCGCACAGCTGCAACAGCGCGCTCATGCTCCATCTGTTCGTTGAAGGCCATGGCAATGCCGATCTCCGAGCGCATCCGCGCGGCCGCGGCCCACAGCACCGCTGCCCGCTTCGGCGCGTGTCTTGCGACGGCCAGTTCGGCGAAGCGCTCCAGCGCCCACACGGTGGCGAGAGGGTCTGAAAGCTGGCGGGCGATCATCAGGCTTTCCACAAAGTCCGCTTCGGCACACGCCAGGTTTCCATCGCTGCAATCGGCACGGCCCTTGTAACTGAGCATCTGGCTGATGAGGAAGCTGTCGCCTGCGTCGCGCGCCAGCGTCAGCGACTCTTGGAACAGTGCGCCCGCCCGATCACGATCGCCTGCCGAATGCACGACGATGGCCAGATTGCTGAGGATCACCGCAAGAAGGTAGGGTATGCCCAGCGCCCGCGCGGGGCCGATGCATTCCATCAGGAGCGGCTCCGCATCCGCGTACTTCCCCCGCGTCACGGCGAGCAAGGCCAGGTTGGCCTGGCCGTACGCCGACCCTCGGGCGTAGTCGTGCACACGGGACAGTGCGAGGCTTTCGCTGAACAAGCGCTCAGCCTCGTCGAAGTCGTTCTGGCGAAGCGCGAGATTCCCGATGGCGCCGAGCGCGCGTGCACGGTCGAGCGGGGCCTCGTCGCTTGGGATCGCATCGAGCAAACGGGAAAACCACCCCCGCGCCTCTGCGACATGGGCACCCATGACCCACCAGCGGGATATCCCCAGAGCCATTCGCAACGCTGCGGGCAGCTTTTGCTCGATCGCCCACTTGAGCGCCGCGCGAAAGTTGTCGAGTTCCTGTGCGATCCGAGCGAGCCACGGAGCCTGGTCCGGACCGCCCAGCGACGCAAGCGATTCCTCGGTAAGCGCCAGAACCCAGGCAAAGTGCCGACCGCACCATCGCGCCTCCTCGTCGGCTTCACGCAAGCGATCAAGCGCGTATTGACGTACCGTTTCCAGCATTCCGTACCGCGTCGTGCCTGTGCGCTCGTCCGTGCTAATCAGGCTCTTGTCCACCAGCGATGCCAGCTGCACGATGATGTCCGACGCGTCGATGCCGTCCCCGGCACAAACCCGCTCCGCGCTCTCGAGCGTCCACCCCCCCGCGAAGACCGCTGAGCGGCGCAACATGGCCTGTTCACGTTCGGTGAGCAGGTCGTAGCCCCAATCGAGCATCGATCGCAGGGTGCGATGGCGCGGCACCGCCGTGCGCGAACCGTCGGTCAGCAACGCGAAGCGCTGATCCAGTCGTCCGCTCAGTTCATCGACCGACATCGAGCGCAGCCGCGGCGCGGCCAATTCGATCGCCAACGGCATGCCATCGAGCCGAGCGCAGATCGATGCGACGGCAGAGGCATTCTCCGTCGTCAAGTTGAAGTGGGGACGCAGAAGCTTCGCGCGCTCCACGAAGAGTCGCACACCCTCATACGCTGAGGCCGTCTCTGGCGTCAACGCTTCGCGCGTCCCCGGTACGGTCAGCGACGGAACGCGATACGTCGATTCTCCCGTCATTCCCAATCGCTCGCGGCTGGTCACCAGCACGCCAATATCCTGGCTGCGACGAAGGACGAGATCGACGAATTGCGCGCACCCCTCGAGCAGGTGCTCGGCGTTGTCGAGCACGAGCAGCACCCTTTTCGAGGCGAGATGGTCACCGAGTGTCTCGATCAGGGGCCGCGACGGCTGCTCCTTGACCCCCAACGCCTGGGCCGCGACTTGCGACACGAGACGCGGATCCGACAGAGCAGCGAGTTCCACCAGCCAGACACCGTCTGCAAACGCGTCGACCAACCGGCGCGCCACTTCGATCGCCAGGCGGGTCTTGCCCGCACCGCCCGAACCGGTCAGCGTTACCAGCCGCCCCGCCGTCACAAGCGCCTCGAGTTCCGTGATCTCCTGTTCGCGACCGACGAAGCTCGTCAGCTGATAGGGCAGGTTGTGTCTGGATTTCGAGGCGCGATCGGCTTGGCCGTCGTCCGTCGTCACCGGCAGCGTGAACTGATAGCCTCGTCCCGACACCGTGGTGATGGCATCGCTGCCCACGACCTTGCGCAGGCCGGACACCTGCCCGTGCAACGTGGTTTCCTCGACCACCATCTTCGGCCACACCCGGTCGAACAATTCGTCCTTGGTGACGAGATGTCCGGCGCGATCGACGAGCGCGATCAGCAAATCGAAGGCGCGCGGGCGCAGTGAAACGACCTCGCCATCCCTCAGCAGCCGTCGTTGGTCGGGCTGCAACTCGAAGGAGCCGAATCGGTAGCGCTCGCGCGGTGCGGGTGAGGCCATTGCCGAGAGGGTGTCGCCAGCAATGGGAAAAGTGTACGCCGCGAGGGCGCGCGAACTCGCTCTTCTTGCGACGCACGGCGCGACACGGTCGCTTGCGCGAAGGCTCGTTCGCGGCCGCGCACCACGCTACGGAAGCGCGAGCAGATGGCCCATGCGGTCGCGCTTGGTGCGCAGGTACGCCAGGTTGTCCGGGCCCGGACGCGATGGCAGGGCCACCCGCTCGACGACGTCGATGCCGCAGGACTCCAGGTCTTCCACCTTGCCGAGGTTGTTGGTGAGCAGCCGCAAGCTGGTGATGCCCAGGTCCTCGACGATGCGTGCGGCGACCGCATAGTCGCGCGCGTCGCCGGGCAGGCCGAGTTCGAGGTTGGCCTGCAGCGTGTCGAGGCCCAGGTCCTGGAGCTGGTAGGCCCGCAGCTTCTGCGCCAGGCCGA